>CALAFV010000090.1 GCA_937891445.1 uncultured Phycisphaerales bacterium
GCGCTGGCGCGGCTGGGCGCGCGGCCGGTGGCGGTCGGCGAGGCGAAACTGCGCCCGCTGGCCGGGATCGATACCGGAATGGTGATGCGCCCCTCGCAGCGCCTGGCGCTGCTGACGCCGCACGCGGGACCGGCGGTGGTGCGCCGGCTGACGGAGGCCCTGACGGCGGCGGGGATCGAGCCCGCGTCCGCGGAGCCGGACCCCGTCGCGCTGCACCCGGAGGCGGCGTCGGAGATCGAGGCCCGCATGCTCGCCGCGCTGGCGCGGGCGGCCAGCCCCCTGGCGGTGGACCTGCTGCTGGATCAGCCGCGTCGCTGGGCGGCGGTGCCGGCGGACGCCGAGCACGATCCGGCGGTGCTGGAACGGTCGGCGAGGCTCAGCCGCCTGATCGACCCGCCGACGGTGGTGGCAGTCGGCCCGCCGAACATCGGCAAGTCGTCGCTGCTCAATGCCCTGGCGGGGCGTGCGGTGGCGATCGTCGCCGACCAGCCGGGGACGACCCGCGACCACGTGGGAGCCGCGATCGACTTCGGCGGCCTGGTCGTCCGGTACATCGACGCGCCGGGTCTGGGCGGGGACGGGGATGAGGGGGAGGGGGTGCTGCTGGAGGCGCAGCGTTTGGCGACCGAAGCCGCGCGGCGGGCCGACCTGGTGCTCCTGTGCGCCGATGCGGGAACGGACTTCCCCCGCTGCCCCGGCCCCGGCCCCGCGCTCCGCGTGGCCCTGCGGTCCGACCTCGGCCTGCCGCGGGGGCCGCTCGACGTGGCAGTCTCGGTGCTCCGCGGCCAGGGCTTGGCGGATCTCGTCGCGGCGGTGCGGGAGCGGCTGGTCCCCGCGGCGGACCTGGCCCATCCGGGGCCCTGGAAGTTCTGGTGACGAGCAGTCGGCGGCCCGGGCAACCCGGCCGGCAGCCTATCGTTCCCCCCTGCCCTCCCCGCCCCCCTCCGCCGCGGCGCTGCGCAAACGGCGAGGATTCTGTGCGGCGGGGGAAGGGGTCCGAGTGACACCATGGACGAACACAGGCAGCAACCGATGCAGATCCGCGAGGGGGCCGGGCTCGACGAGTCCCGGATCAACCAGGACTTCGTGGATTGGCTGAAGAAGTACTCCACGCCGATCCTCTTCGTGATCTGCGCGATCGTCCTGGCGTATGCGGGGATGAACTGGCTGCGCACCAAGCGGGCCCAGGCGCTGGACCTGGCGTTCTCGCACCTCAGCGAGGCGCAGGAGGCCGGCTCGCCGGACTCGCTGCTCGCCGTCGCGGAGGAGCACGCCGGGCAGCGCGCAGTGCCGATTCTCGCGCGGCTCGAAGCCGCCGACATCTTCCTCCGCGCCGCCCGCACCGGGCTGGCCGTCGGCGCGAACCTCAAGAGCGACGGCACGCCCGAGGACCCCGCGGACGTGCTGACGCCCGAGCAGCGCCAGGATCATCTCAACCGCGCGGCGGCGCTGTATCAGCGCGTTGTGGACGACTCTCACGACGCCGAGGCCAACCTCACGGCGATCAGCGGCATGTTTGGCCTGGCCGCCGTCGCGGAGATGCGCGGCGACAGGGCCACGGCCGAGCAGTGGTACAACCGCATCGCCGACCGCGCCCGCGGCGCCCACCTGCCGTGGCTCGAGCAACTCGCGAGCGAGCGCAAGGCGACGCTCGACACCATCGCCAACCCGCCCACGCTCTACACCACGGCGCAACTCCCGGCCTCGGCCGCGCCGGCGCTGCCGTCGATGGGCCCGATCATCGGGACCGACGGCTCCGGCCAGCCGATCGAGTTCACGCCGCTCCCCGGCCCGCCGCCGAGCGTGACGTCCCCGGGCCAGCAGCCCGCGCCTGAGTCGCCGGCGGAGCCGCCCGCCCCGACGCCGGGTGGGTAAGCCGTGGCCGGCCGGCGCGGGGAGCCGAAGCGGCCCTCCCCGTCCACTTCATCCGGGATCGTCGGGCGCGGCGGCAAGGTCGATGAGGATGCGCTGCGCCGCGCGGTGCACTCTCCCACCACCCCCTCTTCACCCGCTGCCGAGAGCGGCATCGCTGCCATCGAGAGCGACGCCGACGCGGAGGCGGTGCAGCCCGCGGACGACGATGCGCCCAACCGGGTCGTCTTCAAGCTCAAGCGCGACCTGCAGAAGCGGCTCGACAAGTACCTGACCGACCGCATCCCCTTCATGAGCCGCACGCAGTTGCAGCGGCTGATCGACGCGGGGGAGGTGAAGGTCAACGGCCGCAAGCCCAAGGCCTCGACGGTGCTGCGCCTGGGGGACACGGTGGAGGTGCTGATCCCCCCGCCGCCGGCGGCGGAGGTCCCGCCGCAGGACATCCCGCTGGACGTGCTGTACGAGGACGAGCACATCATCGTGCTCAACAAGCGGCCGGACATCATCGTCCACCCGGCGCGGTCGCACCTCTCCGGGACGCTGATCAACGCCCTGGCGTACCACTTCGAGCACCGCTCCGGCGGGGCGCTCTCGGGCGTGGGGCGCGAGTTCGCCCGCCCCGGCGTCGTCCACCGTCTGGACCGCAACACCTCCGGCGTGATCGTCTTCGCCAAGCAGGACGAGGCGCACTGGAAGCTCGCGCACCAGTTCGAGCACAGGACCGTGGACAAGCGGTACGTCGCGATCGTCCACGGGCGGGTCGAGCCGGGGGTGGACGTGATCGACCTGCCCATCGGCCCCCACCCGTCGCGCGAGAAAGGGTACCGCGAGAAGTACGTCGTGCGGCACGACGTGCTGGGCAAGCCGGCGGTGACGATCTACCGCGTGCTGGGGTGGTACGCCCGATCGGTTCCCGCGCCGCCCGAGCCCGACCGGTACTCGCTGGTCGAGGTGGAACTCAAGACCGGGCGCACGCACCAGATCCGCGTCCACTTCTCGCACCTGGGGTACCCGCTGGTCGGCGACGACATGTACGGCGGCCGCCCCGCGCCGGCCGATCTCGGCGGCCTCTCGCGCCAGGCCCTGCACGCCGCGACGCTGTCCTTCCGCCACCCGATCTCGGGCGAGCCCATGTCGTTCACGGCCCCCCTGCCGGCGGACCTGGCGCACCTTGTGCGCTCGCTCAGGGCGCTGCCGGAGGCGGAGGAGCCGGTCGCGCCGCCCGGCTCGACGCTGACGGTCGATGCGCTGCTCGCGGGGGCGGCCGGGTAGACGCGCCGGCCCATTCGGCGCGTGCGGCGGCGCCCGGTAGACTCGGCTCGAGCCGACACGGGAGCCCGCGGTGCCGACGCCGGCCGACACGGAATCGCTGGTCGCCTATCTCTCGACGCGGGACGTCCCCTGCCCGGGGTGTGCGTACAGCCTGCGGGGCCTCAAGAGCGACCATTGCCCCGAGTGTCACCAGCAGATCGTCCTCGGCATCGCCCTGGCCGAACCGCCGATCGTGCAGTTCGCGCTGGCGGTGATCGGCCTGGCCGCCTGCGGCGCCGCCGCCGGGCTGCTCTTCCTGGGCGTGCTTGCGATCTGCGTGAAGAAGCAGGGCCTGCCTCCGGAGGATGCGGCCCTCCTGCTGCTTTGGGTGCCGGCGGTGATCACCGGCCTGGACGCCGCCGCCGTGACGTGGATGCTGCGTCCGGCGCGGCGGCGATGGTTCTACCGGCGAACGCGCGGCGGGTGCTGGACCGTCATGCTCGGGTGCTGGGCCGTGTCGCTTGCCGTCCTGGCCGGATGGCTCATGGCGATGTTCCACTGGGCGTAGTCGTTCCCCGCACCCCGCAGGTCCGCGAACTCCACGCCGTGCCCGGCCCCATTCCAAACACCGGCTGAGTCGCCGGGGCGGTGTGTTTCTGCTAACCTCATTCCCCCGAGCACTTTCGGAGATCCTGCCCATGACCCGGACCCGCCCCGCCACGACGGCGGCGATGCTCACCCCGCTCGCCCTGGCACCCCTTGCGCTGCTCTCGGGGTGCGGCAGCGGGCCCCGCGCGGCCGAACCCGCGCGCCCCGGCGACGTCACCGGCCGCTACATCGTCACGATCTCCGACGCCGACATGAGCGCCCCCGCGCTGGCGACCGGCCGCCTCGGCGAGCGCATCCCCGGCACCCAGGACACGCTCACGGTCCTGGCCCTGCCGATCCGCGAGCCGAGCACGCCGTGGGCGCAGATCCACGTCTCCAACTCCGTCATCGGCCCCCCCAATGCCCTCGCGGTGTCGCGCGACGGCAACACCGCCTTCGTGGTTGAGAGCCGCGGCCCCGCGCCGGAAGGGGCGGTGATGGTGGACGAACTCCCCGCGGGGCGGCTGCTCTTTGCGGTGGACATGACCGACCCGCTCTCGCCGCGGATCGTCGGCACGGTGGACGTCGGCAACAACCCGACGGCGGTGGACGTGCACCCCGCGGGAGATCTGGCGGCGGTCGCGACGAGCCAGCCGCAGGAACAGATCGTCATCGTCCCGATCGAAGGCAACGCCCTGGGCCAGCCGCTGACGTGGCCGCTGCTGGGCGTGGACGACACGGCGGCGGTGCCGTCGTGCGTCTCGTGGCACCCCAGCGGGGACCTGCTGGCGCTGACGCTGCCGGACTACGACCTGGTGGTCTTCCTCCAGTTCACCCGCGACCAGAACGAGAACTCGATGGGCCTGCGGCTCTTCGGCGAGCCGGTGCGGGTGGGCAAGTACCCGTACTCGGGGCGCTTCACGCCGGACGGCCGGTACTACATCACCACCGACCTGCAGTGGGGGCGTGACGTCGAGGAGTTCCGCGTGGGCGCCCCCGAGGGGCGGCTGACCGTCATCCGCGTCGCCGATTCCGTCTCGCCGCAGGCCGACCCCGCGACGGCGGTGCACCGCGTCGTCTCCAGCGCCACCGTCGGCGTCTCGCCCGAGGGCCTGGCGATCAGCCCGGACGGGCGGTACATCGTCACCGCGAACCTCCGCCGCTCGTACCTCGACGAGACCGACCCGCGCCTGACGCCCGGCGGCAGCCTGTCGCTGCTGACGCTCGATGCACGCAGCGGCGAGTTGACCCCGATCGCCGAATACGACCTCGACGGCATGCCCGAGGGGATCGCCTTCGACGCCGCGGGCAACTTCGTCGTCGTCACCCAGTTCCGCACCTTCGACCCCGCGGCGACCGACGGCGAACTCGCCTTCTTCCGGCTCAACACCGGCAGCCGGCCGACGCTGGAACCGGCGGACTTCCGTCTCGGCGTGGGCAAGGGCCCGCACGGCGTGCTGATCGTGCGGTGATACGCGCCGCCGCGTGCGTGCCGCGGCCGCAAAAGCGAAATACACGGCCCGTTGAAGAAGAGCGACGGGGGAGAGGGGGTCAGCCCTTCTTCATCGGGACGTCGTCGTCGTCATCGTCGAGGTCAAGGCCCTCGAGCAGGTCGCTGAAGTCGTCGTCATCGTCCTCCGACTTCTTCGCGGCCGCGGGCTTGGGAGCCGGCGCGGCCTGCTTCTCGCCACCGCCACCCTGCCCCTCGCCCCACGATGGGACGCCGGAGATCATCTGCGTCTTGGGGCCCGTCGAGGTCCCCTCGATGGGCGTGCCGCCGAGCATGACGCTCCCCGCGGCGTAAGAATCCGCGGCGTCGATGTCCTTCGGGTGACCGTCGATGCGCACCACGAACACGACGTCGCCGACGGTGAGCAGGTCGCCGGGGACCAGTTCCCGCTCGCCGCTGATGCGCTCGCCGTTGACATAGGTGCCGTTGGAACTGTTCAGATCGCGCACCACGAGTTCGTCGTCTTCGCTCACCGCCAGTTCGCAGTGGCGGCGCGAGACGTTGGGCCGCGGGATGCGGATCCGCGCGCTCTCGTCGCGCCCGATGACCGCGGGGAGCGACTTGACCGGCGCTTCCTTGGAACTGCCGTCCGCCTGGACCATCACGAGGGTTACGTTCACGCCGCTGCTATCCTTCCGTCGCTCACGCGCTGTGCGCTCCCGCCGCGCTCCGGACACGAAACACGGAGCGGCCGGGACGGGCGCTTGGGTTCCCGATGTCGCACCTTACACCGATCACGAGCCGGGGGCAAACCGTCCC
>CALAFV010000091.1 GCA_937891445.1 uncultured Phycisphaerales bacterium
GCGGAGAACACCACCTCCGCCGTCTGCCCCGCCCCCACCGCCGCCAGCGTCACCGTCACCTCTGCCGCCCCGCCCAGCGCCGCCAGCGACCCCAGGTCGATCGTCACCTCCGTCGGGCTCACCGACGACGGCGCCGGCGTGCTCCCCACGAACGTCGCCACCGACGCCGGCGGCAGCGCCACCGTCAGCGTCACCGCCCCCGCCGCCTCCGCCCCCGCGTTGACCACCCGCGCCCGGAAGACCATCTCCTCCCCCACCGCCGCCGCGCAATCCCCCGCCCCGGCCGCCCCCGTGATCAGGTTCACCCCCGGCCCCGTCACCCACATGATCGCCTCGTCCTGCCCACGCACGCTATTGTGGGCGTACCCCACGATGTACGCCGTCCCCGACTCCGCGTGCCGCCAGATCCCCTGCGCGTTGGAGGTCGCGTACTCCGACCCCAGAGCCTCGTGCAGGTCCACGTACGACCCCGGCCCATCCGTCCACAGGTACGCCCGCTCGTCCACGTCCCCCGCCGACGTGCTGAAGCCGACCTTCCAACCCCCGTGCACCGCGTGGATCTCCCCCCACCGCCCCTCCGGCACCCCCATGTTCTCCCACGACTCGGCCGTCCCGCTCCACCGCGCCGGGTACAGCCCCGGCACCGGCTCGAGCACCCCGATCATCCCGTACTGGTGATTCTCATCCAGGCACAGCGCCGCCGACGCCAGCGCCTCCGGCGGCGCCAGCAGCACCGCCGACTCCGCCGACCCCATCCACATCACCGCGTTGCCCAGGTCCTCCCCCCACGCCGTCCCCACCTGCACCTCCCCCAGCACCCCGTGCGCCTCGGAGACGAAGAACCCCACCGGGTGCAGATCCACCCAGGACTGTGCCGTCCCGCTCCACATGCACGCCAGCCCCCCCGCGAACATCCCGCCATTGGGGATGTAATACGACCCGACCTGCGACTGCCCATCGACCGCGTGGACGCTCGAATGCACCACCCCGCCCACGTGCGTCGGGTGCAGGTCCACCAGGCTCTGCGCGCTGCCGCTCCAGATCGCCGCGTGCGACTCCTGCCCCGACTGCACCGTCCCCCCCTGCTGCCCGCCCCACGCCGCGCTCACCGACGATCCCACCCCCGGCGCCGGGCTGAGCACCGTCCCCGACTCCGACCACCCGCGCCACACCAGCGCCCTCTGGCCCGCGGTTCCCGCCACCGTCCCCGCCTGCTGCGTCTCCCACACCCCCGTCGCCCGCGAACTGGTCTCCCCCGCCGGGTGCAGGTTGATCACCGTCCACTGCGTCTGCCCCCACGCCTGCCCGCTGAGCCCGGCCGCCGCTCCCGCCGCGAGCACGATCCAGGACGAACGACGACGACGACCGCACATCCACATCATGGCCAGTGACTCCTCTTCCCGCCTTGGGGGGCCTGCCCCTCCCCCCGGGGTGGGACTTGCGGCGCGAGTATGCCACCCGGCGTGACGGAACGCAAGCGGTTCTGCCAGATTTCTCTCAGAGAAGCCCTTGGAGGGACACCAACCTTGAAGTAGACTCCTCCGCATGACCACCCTGCCGGCTACCTCACCCCCCTCGGAAACCTCCATCAGCGAACGCGTCGCCAGCGTCGGCCGCCTCCTCGCGTCCGCCGGCCAGTCCTTCCTCTCCTCCCTCCCCACGCCCGTCCGAACATCATCCGATCTCGTCAAGGCCGCCGGCGTGAACAAGGACGTCGCCAGCCGCTTCCTCATGGCCCTCGGCAAGCATGACCCCCTCGCCGTGGTCTACTACATGCCCGGGGTCGAGGGCCTCCGCCGCCTCAGCCGCGCCGCGCGCCCCCCCGCCGCCCCCGCCTTCGACGAGGCCATCGCCGCCTTCGAGCGCCTCCTCGAGGATGACCTCGGCGGCCGCCACGCCCTCGACGCCATCGCCAGCGCGTGGCTCCCCGAGGCGCGCGAGCGCTTCGAAGCCGCCTCGCGCCAGATGGCCTTCCGCGCCGCCGCCAACCTCCGCGGCGTCGAGTGCCAGGCCGAGATCACCACCACCATCATCCCCCCCGGCGACAACCCCGAGCGGTTCGACGCCGTCTCCGTCTCCGCCATCATGGGCGTCCGCCGCCTGCGCCCCGCTGTCCCGCTCACCATCGCCACCTTCGCCACCCTCGGCGACCCCGCCTCCAGTCCCCACCTCACCCTCGACGGCCGCCCCTTCCCCGCCGACCACCCGCCCGTCGAACTCCTCCACGGCTACGGCCGCGGCGACCCCCCGCCGCTGCGCGCCGCCCGCTTCGGCGACTGCACCGCCTTCCAGGTCGTCGGCGACGCCCTGGGCGCCGGCGCCGAGGGCGATGCCGTCTTCGGCCACTACGTCCCCGCTTCCTTCCGCCGCCGCGCCAAGAAGCCCGGCGACGCCATCAGCCTCCTCCACATCATCGAGGTCCCCGCCCAGCGTCTCATCATGGACGCCCTTGTCCACCCGGATGTGTGGCCCGGCCGCGACCCCGAACTCTCCTTCTTCAACACCACCATCCGCGGCTACGCCCTCCCCGACGACCCCTCCCGCGCCGCCGACCGCATGGACTTCGTCGACACCGTCCGCCGCATCGGCGCCGGCGTTGATTGCTGCCGCATCGCCGAGATGCCCCGCTACGTGGACCTCCTCCGCCACGCCTGCGAACTCCGCGGTTGGGACCCCTCCTGCTTCCGCGTCTACCGCCTCGACACGCGCTACCCCGTCAGCGGCGTCCAGTACGTCGTCTCCTTCCGCCAGGACGACCCGCCGGCCCCCGACGCCGCGGCCTGACCCCACCCACAAAAACAAACCGGCCCAGGGGGGCGCCTGAGAGGCGCGCCCGCCTTGGGCCGGCGTCCCGTTTCACCCACGAGACCGGATCAGCACCCGTTCTGCACGGCCTGGAGCCACGCCGTCAGGAACGCGCTGATATCAGTGGAGTTCACGGCGTTGTCGCCGTTGAAGTCCGCCGCCAGCGTCCCGTCCTGGAGGCTCTGGAGCCACCCGGTCAGGAACGCGCTGATGTCCGACGAGTTCACGCTCCCGTCGCCGTTCCAGTCCACCGGGCACGCCCCGCCGGGCAGCGCGACGCGCACGATGGCCTGCCCACGCTCGGTGTTGTTCGTGCGGCACAGCGCCCCGTCCGCATCCCGCAGCGTCACGGTGAACAGCACCGCCCCCGGGATGAACGCCACCGAGTCCGGGTCGATCGACCGGATGTACACGCCGTCGTCGAAGACGCCGTTGCCGTCCAGGTCCACCGGGTCATTCTCGCGGGCCACCACGGCCTCGCCGTTGTACACCAGCACCGCGTCCTCGAAGTCGTTGCCGCGGTCCGTCATGCCGCCGACGATGAAGTTCCCCGCGGCGTCCGCGGCCACGGCGAAGAACGCCCCGTCGTACGGGTGCGCCCGCCACGTCTCGGCCGCCCCGGGGTAGATCGGCTCGCCCGCCTTGATCACGCGCACGACCGACGTCCCCTCGCCGACGGCCGCCCACGGGCCACCGTCGACGTTGATCCCGCGCAGGACCCACGTCCCGCCCGCCCCCATCGTGAACCCGGTCACGGAGGCGACCGGCGACTCCATCCCCGGCAGCACCGTGACCCCCTGCTGCACGACCGCCGTCCCGTTGGCGACGATCACGTAGTCCTCCGTCGGGATCCCGGACCCGAGGATCGCCTCAAAGATGTGCTGCGTCCCTGTCGCGTCCATGAAGAGCCGGCCGGATCTCCCCAACTCGTCGCTCATCGACGCGATGTGGTACTCCGCCCCATCCGGCGTGTCCCCGACCTGCGCGATCACCTGGGCCCCGTCCGCCGTGAGGTACGCCCCGTACTGCCCGCCCCAGAACGTCCCCGTGCAGAACGCCGTGGACCCGTCGGCCATGATGCTCACCGAGTCCCACGGCCCCTGCACGTACGTCTCGTCGGGGAACGCCGGGATCGGCTGCCCCGTCCGCGCCACGTCCGTCAGCCCCGAGCCGGTCGTCCTGGCGATGAACCTGGCCCCGCCCGACGGCCCGGTATCGTTCGCGGCCACCGCCGCGACGCCCGCGTCGTTCACCGCCAGCCCCGAGGCCCGCACCAGCGTCCCGCCGGGCGTCTGCGTCACGCCCTCGTGCAGGAGCAGTTCCGGCTGCCCGTCCGTCGGCGTGCGCAGGATCACGAACCGCGCCTGATCCCCCAGGTCCGTGGACGCCCGCAGCAGCCACCAGTTCCCCGACGGGCTCGCGATCGGCCGGCCGAAGCCGTTGAACCGCCCGCCCGCGGTCCCCGGCGCCAGCGAGTTGTCCAGCGCCGGGTCGGTCGAGAAGATGGCCGTCGCCGCCGCCGTCGCCGGCACCACCGGCGTGATCCGGCTCGACGCCGTCGTCGTGTTGTTCTCCGCGTGCACCTCCCCCGCCGCCGACGCCGAGAACACGACCTCCGCCGTCTCCCCCGCCCCCACCGCCGCCAGCGTCACCGTCACTTCCGCCGTTCCCCCCACGGCGGCCAGCGGCCCCAGATCGATCGTCACCTCCGTCGGGCTCACCGACGACGGCGCCGGCGTACTCCCCACGAACGTCGCCACCGACGCCGGCGGCAGCGTCACCGTCAGCGTCACCGGCCCGGAGGCCTCCGCGCCCGCGTTGACCACGCGGGCCGTGAAGACCATCTCGTCCCCCACGCCCGCGGCGCAGTCCGCCGGCCCACCCGCGCCGGTGATCAGATTCACCCCCGGCCCCGTCACCCACATCATCGCCCGCATGCGCCCGGTCACGCTGTCGGTCGCGCTGCCGACGACGTAGGTCGTCCCCGATTCCGTGTGCCGCCAGATCCCGTTGCCGACCGAGTCGTCGTACCCCGGCGGCAGGGTGTCGTGCAGGTCCACGTACGAACCCGGCCCGTCGATCCACACCGCGGCGTGCGGCACGCTGTCCGGCGTGTACAGCCGCCCCACCTGCCACCCCCCGTGCACGCCGGCGATCTCACCCGACCACCCCTCCGGCACGCCCATGTTCACCAGCGACTCGGCCGTGCCGCTCCACCGCACGGGATAGAGCCCCGGCACCGGCTCGAACAGCGCCGCCACCCCGTACTGGTGCGTCCCGTCCGTGCACGACGCGATCGAGATAAACGCCTGGGGCGGGTGGAGGTCCACGTACGACTCCGCCGTCCCCGTCCACAGCGCCGCCGTGTACGTGTCCCAGATCACCCCGACCTGCTGCCCCCCCGCCATCCCCAGCACGTTGCTCATCTCGTACTGCGGCGGGTTCAGGTCCACCCAGGATTCCGGCGTCCCGCTCCAGATGCACGCGCGCCCCAGGTGCACCGGCGCCTCGGTCTCCCGCGGCACCCACGAGCCCCCCTGCATCCCGCCGTCCATCGCGGAGATGTGCGAGGAGATCGCCTCGGGCGGGTGCAGATTCACCCAACTATGTGCCGAGCCGCTCCACAGCGCCGCGTACCCCGACATCGACAGGGGTGCGACGTCCCCCGCCTGCAGATCCCCGTACACCGCGTTGACCCGCGACGTCCCATCCTCCCGCGGGTTCAGCCGCACCACCGACTCCGCCGCCCCCCGCCACAGCGCCGCCGTCACGTTCCCGTCGATCACCCCGCCCTGGACCACCCCGTGCACCGCCCTCGCATCGGACTCCGACGACCCCGCCGGGTGCAGGTTGATCACCGTCCACTGCTGCGCCCTCGCCTGGGCCCCCGCGCCCAGCAGCCCCGCCGCCGCCCCCGCCGCCAGCAGCAGCCTCGCGTGATGGCGATGGTGATGATGATGCTCCCGACCGCTCGCCCCACGCCCGCGCCGCACTCCTGTCCGGATCGCCATGATCCAACTCCTCATCCGCCCCCCCGTTGTGGATGACCAGCACAGATGCCGCGTGCGCCCCGCTGGTCGCCGCGGCGCCGCCCGATCCCCGCTCCCACAACCAAGCCCGACCGCTCCCCCGAAGCGGCCCCCTCCCCGAACCCGGCGCGGGGGCGGCGCGGCCCTC
>CALAFV010000092.1 GCA_937891445.1 uncultured Phycisphaerales bacterium
GCCCATCACGGTCAGCCGCGCGCGGGCCAGAGCAGCCAGCCACGCGCGGGCGTCGTAATCGACGCCGAGCAGGGCGTCCACGCGGCCGTGGCGGTCGAGCATCGGCACGTAGGCGCTGATGCGCGTGCCGCGGCGGTCGGTGACGGGGGCGGGCTCGAAGCACGCCTCGCCGCGCAGGGCCCGCTCCATCGCGGGCGTGACAACGGTCAGCCGCTCGCCGATGGGCATGCGCCGCTCGAACGGGCCGGTGTAGAGGCCGTCGCCGTCGCGGTCCGTCTCGGCGTTGACCACAAAGTAGAGTGTCCCGTCGGAGGCGGGCCGAAACGTGTAGATGTCGGCGATGGCGGGGTTGAGTTGCTGCCAGCGGTGCTCGATGCGGATCAGGTTCTGGTACAGGGGATCGTCGGGCGGCGTGAACTCGGTGATGTGCTCGTGTCCGGCACGGGCGAGTTCGGAGGCGTACGTGGGCGCGAGGCCGGCGATCATGGCCTCCAGGTGCCGTCGCGTGCGCTTGACAGCCCGGTCGGACCACCAGGCTCCGCCGGCCAGGATGAGGGCCAGGCCGGCCCAGAGCCATGGTGAGAGCCCGCGGGCGCCGCGTCGGCGCGTCCACCAGTGGGTCGCGGCGAACGCGATGATCACGACCAGGCAGAACAGGGGATATGGGGGGGCGTCTTGCACCGGCGGCTCCACCGGGTTTATCGGCCGGGGCCGGGCCGGGCTTGGGCCGCGGCTGGAGCGGGGGCGGTGGGGGGGACGGGGGATGAGGGGCGGGTCAGCCGCCGAGTCGGCGCAGCACCGCGGCGTTGAATGGCCGCCCCTCGCGGCGGTACTTCCGCTCGAAGTTGGTGCCGACCAGTTCCCCCTCGCGGGCCGAGCCGGGCCGCTCGAAGGGAAGGACCTCGAACAGCGGCTGAGGGCCGATCGTCACGCGCTCGAACTCGCGCTGCATCCACTGCCAGTAGTCATCGTGGTCGGTGACGACGCGGAGTTCGCCGCCGGGCGTGAGCACGCGGTGCACGTCGCGGAGGAACCGCTCCTGCACGATCCGCCGGCGGTGGTGCCGCGTCTTGGGCCACGGGTCGGGGAAGTACAGGTGCACGACGGCCGCGATGCCGTCGGGGACGCGCCAGTGGAGGAACTCCGCGGCGTCCGTGTTGAGGATGCGGACGTTGGGAAGGTTGTTCCGCCGGATGCGGTCCGCGGCGTAGAGGGCGAACTCACGGGCCCACTCGATGCCGAGGTAGTTGGTCTCGGGCGTGAGCGAGGCCTGCTGGACCAGGAAGGTCCCCTTGCCCGAGCCGATCTCGATCTCCAGCCGGCGCTCCGGGTGCGGGAACCAGGCGCGGGGGTCGAGCCGGCCCGCGTCGGGGTTCTGGATGATGTCATCGGGGAGCGGGGGCAGTTCCTCCGACATGAGCATCACGCCGGTCGGGTCGAGTTGGCGGCCACGGGCAAGTCCGAAAGACATACACCGATTCGTAGGCGCTCTTTGCGCCCAACCGAGCCCCCCGCGCCAGAGCCGGCGCCGAATGCCTGCTCGCCCCGCCCCGGTAAATCAGACCGCCGCGAGCGCCGGCGCCGCGGCCGCGGTCACGTGGACCGTCGGCCCCGAGGCCCCGTTCGCGACCAGCAGCCCGCGGTACTCCCCGTACGCGTGCGGGTGGCTCCTGCGCTCCGTGCTCGTCCGCTCGTGGATGGCGCTGAACCCCTCACGGGCCAGCAGCGCCCGCAGCGACTCCTCCGTGAACGGGTTGGGGTGCATCTCGTCGCGGTAGGTCATCAGGTCCACGAGGAGCCACAGATGGCCGCCGGGCTTGAGGATCCGCCTCGCCTCGCGCAGCACCGCGCCGGGGTCGGAGCAGTGGTCGAGGCAGTTCTCCATGACGACCATGTCCGCCGCGCCGGCCGGCAGCGGGATGTGCTCGCCCGTGGCGGTGATGAACAGCACGTGGCGGCACTCGTCGGGCACAAGGCCCTGGGCGATGTACCCCTCGCTGATGGGGTCCACGGCGATGGCGGTGCGCCACGGGGCGACGGCGACGGCCGGGTACGGCCCCGGGCCGATCTCCACGGCGGTGCGCTGGGCGCACCAGGCGTTGAACTCCTCGGGCGACATGCCGAGCACGCCGCGGAGTTCCTCCGCGCGCCCGCGCTGCCAGGAGCCAAAGAGCGGTGCGAACGGGTGGCCGAACTTCTCCTCGGCGCCGCCGCCGCGCACGAGCCAGTCCCAGAAAGTCAGTTCGTCGCGGTACTTGCGGGTGAGCGAGTCGTGCGGCTTGCCCGAGGGGCTGACGGCGCACCCGGTCAGCGGGCCGCGCCAGACCACCGCCGCCTCCTCCGTCGCGACGAGGGAGTCGATCTTCCGCTCAAGCCGCTCGAGGGACGCGGCGGCGTCCTTGAAGGCCGGCCGCAGCAGCCGGTAAACCGCGTTCTTGCAAACGGCCTTGAGGGACCGCGAGGCGGCACCGTTCTGGGGGGACTGATGCATGGCGTTCAGGGGGCTCCGGCGGGCTGTGAGGAGCCTCATGGTAGCGGAGCGGGGTCTCACGGAGCGCCAGGGGCTTCACCCGGGTGCCATCCTTCCGGGGCAAGGCCGCTCTCACGCGGCCCGGGGGCCGGGCGTGGGCGGACGAATAGAGTGATCCGGGAGGTCCCCCGGAGCGTATACAGAGGGAGACCGGATGAGATCTCCGGCTTGTGAGGGTCCCCCCGGCGCGCCGATAAGGCGGATAGCCACCGCCGCGGCCGCGAGGTGGGTCCGGCGGCCCGATGATCCGGGTATAGAGGCCCGGACGGGGGAGTTCGGGAGACGGGCACGTCCGGCGTCGCCGGCCAGCGGCGTCCGCGCATTGAGCTGAACCACATCGCTCCGGTTGCTCTCCGGCGTCTGTTCCCACGGACGGCTCGGGCGCGGAAGAGTGATCGGGGCAAGGGAGACGGCGTCATGCGCGACGACCTTGCCAAGTTCCAGACCTCCCCGTACTCCCAGGCCCGGGCGGGCGTGGGCGCGGGCGGGGAGCCGGGCGGGAGCGGCAATGGGGCCGACGCGGCCTCGGTGCTGTCGCTCATCGAGTCACGGCTGGATCGGCGGGCGTTCCGTCAGCACCACTGGGAGGGAACGTTCTTCGAGTACCTCGACATCGCGCTGGCGCAGCCGGCGGTGGTGCGCAACGCGTACCAGCGGCTGTACGACGCGATCCTTTCCTACGGCTTCGAGAAGTACCGCCTGTTCAAGAAGGACGTGGTGCGGTACCACTTCTTCAGCGACCCGATCGACAACGGCGCGGACGGCATCTTCGGCCTCGATTTCGCGCTGATGCAGCTGGTGGACGTCTTCCGCTCCGCCGCCGAGGGGTACGGAACGGACAAGCGCATCCTGCTCCTGCACGGGCCGGTGGGCTCGAGCAAGAGCACGATCGCGCGCCTGCTGAAGAAGGGCCTGGAGGCGTACAGCAAGACCGACGCGGGCGCGCTGTACTCCTTCAGTTGGCAACTCGACGAGCACTGCGGCCCCGGGGCCAAGGACCACACGTTCCCGTGCCCGATGCACGAGGAGCCGCTGATGCTCGTGCCGCGCGAGGCCCGCGATGACATCATGGCGCAGCTCAACGAGCGGTACACGCCGCAGCACCGCGGCGGGCGCCTCCGCCTGCACGGCGAACTGTGCCCCTTCTGCCGCAAGGTCTACGGCGAACTGATGCGGCACTACGCCGGCGACTGGCGCCAGGTCATGGAGCACGTCAAGGTCCGGCGCATCATCCTCAGCGAGAAGGACCGCGTCGGCATCGGCACCTTCCAGCCCAAGGACGAGAAGAACCAGGACTCGACGGAACTCACCGGCGACATCAACTACCGCAAGATCGCCCAGTTCGGCTCCGACTCCGACCCACGGGCGTTCAACTTCGACGGCGAACTGAACATCGCCAACCGGGGCATCTGCGAGTTCATCGAGGTGCTCAAACTCGACGTGGCGTTCCTCTACGACCTGCTGGGCGCCAGCCAGGAGCACCTGATCAAGCCCAAGAAGTTCGCCCAGACGCACATCGACGAGGTGATCCTCGGCCACACCAACGAGCCGGAGTACAAGCGCCTCCAGTCCAACGAGATGATGGAGGCCTTCCGCGACCGCACGATCAAGATCGACGTGCCCTACAACATCCGCCTCGACGACGAGATCAAGATCTACCAGAAGGACTTCGGCCCGGACCGCATCAAGAACATCCACATCGCCCCGCACACGCTGGAGGTCGCGGCGATGTGGGCCGTGCTGACCCGCCTGGAGGAGCCCAAGAAGGCGGGCCTCACGCTGCTCCAGAAGATGAAACTCTACAACGGAAAGGCCATCCCCGGCTTCACGGAGGACTCGATCCGCGAACTGAAGGAAGAGGCCCCCCGCGAGGGCATGAACGGCATCAGCCCTCGCTACATCCAGGACAAGATCTCCAACACCCTCGTCAGCCGCCAGGCGGTCGAGGAGAAGGCGATCAACCCCTTCATGGTGCTCAACGAACTGGAGGAGGGGCTCCACCACCACTCCCTCATCTCCGACGAGGAGACCAAGAAGCGCTACCGCGAACTGCTGGCCGTCGTCAAGGAGGAGTACGAAGACATCATCAAGGGCGAGGTCCAGCGGGCCATCAGCGCCGACGAGGACGCGATCCGCAGGCTCTGCGCCAACTACATCGAGAACGTCCGCGCCTACACGCAGAAGGAGCGCGTCAAGAACCGCTACACCGGCCGCGACGACGAGCCGGACGAGCGTCTGATGCGGTCGATCGAGGAGAAGATCGACATCCCCGAGAGCCGCAAGGACGACTTCCGCCAGGAGATCATGAACTACATCGGCGCCCTGGCGCTGGACGGCAAGAAGTTCGAGTACAACACCAACGCCCGCCTCTACCGCGCCCTGGAACTCAAACTCTTCGAGGACCAGCGCGACACGATCAAACTCAAGAACCTGGTCTCCAGCGTCGTGGACGACGAGACCCAGCAGAAGATCGACATCGTCAAGCAGCGGCTGATCAAGAACTTCGGCTACAACGAGACCAGCGCGACCGACGTGCTCAACTACGTCGCCAGCATCTTCGCCCGCGGGGACACCAAGAACAAGTAACCCCGCCGCAGGTCAGATCCCAGCCCCTCCGCTCCCAGGCGTCCTGTGCGAGCAAGAGCGGGGGGAACAGGCCCAACGGACGCCCCCGCCCCGCAAGGCGGGGGCGTCCGGCTTTTTTCGCTCCGTCCCCTGAACCGCCCACACCCGGCCGCTCCGCCGCGGGATCAGACCTCCGGCCGCCCCTCGAAGACGAACGCCGCCGGTTCGAGCCGCGCCTCCCCGTCCTGCTCGCACACGGCGTACTGGGCGCCGCTGAACAGGCTCGCCGCGCCCTGCGCGCCGTCCTTGCGAAGGGCGTAGATCTTCATGTCGAACCGCGGCCGGCCCTGGCCGTCGCGGTTGCGCTTCTCCCGCGTGGTCAGTTCGGCGACGCGCCTGGCGACCGCCAGCGCGGCCTCCGTCGGCGTCATCCCCCGGGCCATGTGCTGCACGGTGCTGAACGCCGCGCACGTGACGATCGCCGCCTCGCCGCGCCCCGTGCACCCCGCCGCGCCGACGTCGTTCTCGCAATAGTTGCCGGCGCCGATGATCGGCGAGTCGCCGACGCGCCCGGGGATCTTCCACGACAGCCCGCTTGTCGTTGTGCACGACGCCACGTCCTGCTTCGGCGTGACGATGGAGCAGTGGATCGTGCCGTAGTGGGCCCGCCACTCGCGCCGGCGGTCGATCGCTGCCTGAACCTCGGGCGTGAATGTCTTCCCGACGGGCTCGTCGCGCTGGTCGGCGTCCAGCCAGTCGTCGTGCGGGCTGAGTTCGCTGCGCCACTTGAGCCACTCCAGCCGCGCCCTCTCCGTCAGCAGGTTCTCCTCGACAAACCCCATGCGCCGGGCGAACTTCAGCGCCCCTTCGCCCACGATCAGGCAGTGGTCCGTCCGGCGCAACACTTCCAGCGCCACCATCGCCGGGTTCCTGATGTTCCGCAGCGCGGCGACGGCCCCGGATTTGTGCGTGGGCCCGTGCATCACGCAGGCGTCCAGTTCGACCACCCCCTCCTCGTTCGGCAGACCACCATACCCAACGGTGTCGTCCTCCGGGTCATCCTCGACGATGCGGACCCCCTGAACGACACAGTCGGCCGGGTCGTACCCCTCGCGCACGAGTTCCATCGCGCGCGCGACCGCCTTCAGACCATTGGCCGACGCGATCGAGCACGGCCCGCGATAGGTGTCACCTCGCCGCGGCTGCTCGCCGCCCGCGGCCCGCGCGGCGGGCGGAGCGAGCCCGAGAGC
>CALAFV010000093.1 GCA_937891445.1 uncultured Phycisphaerales bacterium
GCCGATTCTATGGTCGCAAAGAGTTCGGGGGTTTCTGAAGTCCTTTTCCCCCTTTCGGCACACGCTCGGGCCCGAGTTGATGGGTTATGACGCCCGGCGGGCCCTTCCCTCCCCTCTCCCCCCCGTTCTGGTCATCCTTCTGATTACCCTCCCCGCCGGCTGCGGCAGTGCCTGGCGGGGGGAGGGGGCCGGCGTGATCGAGGCGGGCCAGGTCTCCCCCGGCCGGGCCACCCTCACCGCCGACTGGAACGACCTCGACGCCGCGGCCGACGTCGCGGCCCAGCGCACCGAACTGGTCGTCCTCCGAACCACCTCCCCCGACCCCTGCACCCGCCGCTACGACCTCCTCTCCGTCAGCGGCGAGCCGGGCACCCTCATCGTCACCCGCCCCCACCCCTGCGACGGCCCCGGCGAGTCGATCCCCCTCACGATCGAGGCCACCATCGGCCGCTTCGGCGACCCCCGCCGCGAGCGCATCCTGCTCAACGCCTTCACCGCCCGCCTCGCCGACCTCCACGGCGTGGACTTCGCGCCGATCCGCTGACACCGAACCACGCGCACCGCATCATCAGTTCTGTGTGCTCAACCCCCCCCTCCCTGAGGGAGGGGGCTGGGGGGAGGGTTCCTCGACACGGCACCCCCCTCCCGAGTTCAACCAACGCTCCCAGACCGAAGCACTAAGCCGCCTCCCTCCTCCCCGCCGGCGCCTCCACCCACACCGTCGTTCCTTCCTTATACACCGACTCCAGCCCCACCTCCCCCCCCAGCGCGCGCACCGCGTGCTTGACGATCGCCAGCCCCAACCCCGTCCCCCGCCGCGGCCCGCTCCGCGCGCTGTCGGCCTGAAAGCACCGCTCGAAGACCCGCTCCCGCAGGTGCAGCGGCACCCCGATCCCCCGGTCGCGCACCTCGAACCTCACCCACCCCTCCCGCTCCGCCGACGGCCGCGCGGCGACCACCACCCTTGTCCGCTCGTACGCGAACTTCACCGCGTTCTCCACCAGGTTGCGCAGGATCAGCCGCAGCAGCCTCGGGTCCGTCTCCACCCGCTCGGCTCCGGGCGCGATCTCGAACACAAGTTCGAGCCCCTTCGCCCGGCATGCCTCCTCGAACATCCCGCGCAGCGACGCCTCCATCTTCTTCATCTCCACCGTCGCCACGCTGACCTGCACGTCCGGACTTTCGAGCATCGACAGGTCCAGCAGGTCCCGGACCATTTCCTCCAGCCGCTCCGCGTGCGACCGCACCATCCCCAGCAGCCGGTCCCGCATCTCCGCCGGCATCGGCGGATCGTCCTTGAGCCCCTCGGTCAGCGTCTCCACCGCCGCGCGGATCGCCGCCACCGGCGTCCGCAACTCGTGCGAGGCGTTGGCCACAAAGTCGCTCTTGACCTGCACCGCCCGGTCCAGGTCCGTCACATCGCGCAGCAGCAGCACCGCCCCGAACACCCCCTCTCCCCACGCCGCCGGCACCGGCGCGGCCGACACCTGAAACACCCGCGTCCCCTGCGCCGCCGTCGTCATCCGCACCCGCCCCCGCCGCGCCTCCCCGCCCCGCGCGGCCCGGTGCATCTCAAGCACCTCCCCCTGCGTCAGCAGCGACGCGATCGGTCGCCCCGTCAGCCCTCCGGGCCGCGCCTCGAACAACTCTTCCGCCGCGCGGTTGCACAGCAGCACCGCGTCCCGGTCGTCTGTCGCCAGCACCGGCTCGTCGATCGCGTCGATCAGCGACTCGAGGTTGCGGCTCTTCTTCGCCAGTTCCTTCAGATTCCGCGCGGTCCGCTCCGCGGCCTCCTCCAGCGCCCGCCGCACGCCCTCCAGTTCATCGCCCGCATCGCGCCACCCGACGCCGCTTCCCTCAGCGCCGGCCCCCGCGGCCAGCCCGCGCGCCATCGCCTCCAGCGCCTCGATCCGTCGCCGCCGCGCCCGATCCGCGGCTGCCGCGCCGAT
>CALAFV010000094.1 GCA_937891445.1 uncultured Phycisphaerales bacterium
TTTCCAGCGCGGTGAGGGCCCGGGTGGCGCGGTCGAGCGCGGCCAGGAGCGCGTCGAGGGCGACGCGGTCCTCCTGGATGCGGCGGTGCGCCTCGGCGAGTTGGTTGTCGCGCTGCGCTGCGGCGCGGCGCTCCAGCAGCCACATGGCCGCGATGAGGCCGGCGGCGCCGAACTGGGCGACGGCGGATGCGATGGCGGGGTCGGGCATGGGAATCTCCGGTGCGAGTGGGTGCATGAGCAGGTGAGCAGGTGAAGAGGTGAGCCGGTGAGGTGAGCGCCTCTCTGTTTCCTGTTTCGTTCTTGCTCCTTCCTCACTTGTCGGACAAGAACCGCACGAACCGCGCGGTGTACGCGAGCGAGACCGTGCGGCCGCGGTCGGTGCGGTCGTCGGGTTCGAAGCGCACGAAGGAGATCTTCTCGTACACGCGGCCGTGGTGATCCACGAGGTCGCCCTGCGTGGGCGGGTAGGTGAGCAGGGAGCCGATGGTGTCAACCTGGGCCTCGAGGGCGGCGGTCGTCGGGGCGATGAGGCGCCCGCGGACCTCGACGATCAACTCGAGTGGTCCGAGCGCCACCGAGCCGGGGGAGATGCCGTCGAGCGCCATCAGCGGGACGACCTGGAGGCCCAGCGGCAGGCGACGGAAGCGATGCGGGCCGGAATCGAAGATTCCTTCACCGGCGAAGGAAGACATGGGGAGGCTCCGGGGGTGGATGCGGCGAGACCGATGGGCGCGGGGGGGGAAGGGGGGCGGGGAGCGCGGACTGGCTCAGTCCGCGCCGTCCGCGATCGTCGTGATGCTGATGGGGTCCGATGCGCCGTCGGGCGAGAGGGCGGTGAGCGTGATGGTCTGCTGCGCGCCGCGGCCGGATGGGCCGCCGCCGACCTGGTGCGTGACGGCGGTGACGACGGCCGCGGCGATCGAGATGCGGCGGCGGTCCGCGTCGCTGAGGTTCGGTGAGGTGTGGAAGGCCAGGGTGTGCTGCTCCCCCGGGAGAGGCGGCGCGGGGTCGTCGCGCTCCAGGCGGCGGACGATGCGCACGACCGTGCGCTGCTCGGGGACATCCGCAAAGACCGGGTGCGGTCCGGCGTCGGACCACTCCTCCGCCGTGCGGTGGGCGACGCGGTCGATCGCGAGCAGGGCCACGTCGTCGAGGGTGTGGGGGCCGAGTTGGACGGTGGGAGGGTTGAGGATCAGCATCGGTGTGGTCCTGTGAGCAGGTGAGCAGATGAGCAGGTGAGTGGGGGGCGAGGGGGGTTACGCGCGCAGCAGGCGGTAGTGGTTGAAGTGCCGGAGCGTTTCGCCGCGGCCGTCGTGGTCGAGGTCCAGGCGGGCCGGGGTGCGGGCGCGGGCGGCGCGGAAGCGGCGCTCGTACATCGCCGCCTTCGAGGCGTGGGGCGAGAGGGACGTGCTCATCCCCGCCGCGGCGGCGTAGATCAGGTGCAGCGCGCCCAGGGCCTCGGCGTGGGCGAGGTCCGCGCCGTTGGTGATGTCGGACTCCTGCGGCGCGTGCGGGTCGGACGCGTCCACGCCGATCGCGCGGAGGAGTTGGGCGTGCACGACGGCGATCTGTGGGGCGAAGGAGTGCACGGTCACCGGCCGGCTCGCCAGCGCCGGCGGCGGGATCAGCGGGCCGTCGGCGCGGGGGCGCAGCAGCGACACCATCAGCGTTGTCGGCGACGTGCGCTGGAGCACCTCGACCGGCAGGCCGTCGATGACGGCGACGTGCCCGGCGCCGATCCCCACGGCCTCGGCGTCGGCGGCGATCGTGAGGACGCCGGTCTCGGCGGCGAGCGTGCCGGTCGTGCTGAGCAGCCGCTGCCCGGCCCAGGCGACGTCGCGGAAGAGGGTGGGCTCAAGGGCGAGCAGGTCGCGGTCGGTGGCGAAGGTCATGGGATCGTCCTTTGAAGAGGGGTGAGCACGAAGGTGGGGTGGGATGGGGGAGGGGGGGAATCGGTGCGCTGCGCCGCCGCGCAGCGCACCGGTGGGAAGGGGAGGAAGAACGGGGCGCTGCGGGCCGGCGGCCTTCTGTCGCGGCCGGCCGGACCGCCGCGGCGCCCCGCGGCGGAAGAAGGAGCCGCTTACGGCGCCAGGCCGCGGATCACGCCGTGGGCGTTCTCGTTGCGGATTTCGAGCGTGTACTCGCCGACGAGCATGCCGGTCTCGGCGTCGCCGGTGGCGGCCAGCGGCTTGTAGTGGAACGAGCGGCCGCGCAGCGGGAGGACCTCGATGCGCGAGGAGTCGAGCAGCAGCACCGTGTCGGGGGGCACCCAGCGCGACAGGACGACGCGGCAGACGCCGAAGTCGCTCTCGTACGTGGAGACCAGGTCGCGCACCGCGGTGTCGCGCGACGTGTACCCCCGGGCCGAGGCGAGGAAGGCGTTGATGCGGCGCTTCTGCGCCCCGCCGACGAGGATCGTGTCCACCGTCCCGCTGGACTGCTCCCAGATCAGGCGCAGCGCCGAGTTGAGCAGGGGCTCGGTGAGTTCGTCGTTGCCCTTGCCGCCGCCGTCGGGGAACCCGCCCTTGCCCGGCTCGAAGAGGTTGGTGGTGATCCGGCGCAGCAGGCCGTCCATCGTGCGGCGCACCGTCGGCGACCCCTGTTGGGTCGCCACGGGCGAGGTGCCGTTGATGACGCAGTTCTCCAGGTCGCGCAGGAGTTCGCGCAGACGCTCCTGCTTCTGGTACTCGACCTCGTCGCGCACGCCGTGGAGGCGGGCCGCCTGCATCGAGCCGGAGACCTCCACGGTTGCGGTGAAGATCTGCGTGTAGTTCCGCTTGCGGCCGCGGGTGGTGAAGCGCGCCGGGGGCCGGTCGTCTCCCTCCAGCGCCGCGTTGCCGAGGATGTGGAGCGTCTGCCCGTTGCTCAGGGCCGACGCGGGCGTTCCGCCGTAGCGGCGCACGACCGTGAGCACGTTGCCGGCGATGGCGGTGACGAACATCACCTCGCGGGCGCCGTCCGGGCGGACCTGGTCGCCGACGCGGAAGTTCTCGGCAGTGGCGACGGTGATCTGCGTCGCGTCCGTCGGGTTGGGGGTGAACGTCACCTGGTTGACGGAGCCCGTGTTGGGCAGCAGCGTGTCCTCGATCCACTCGTGCACGGTGCTGACCGCGACGCGCGTCGGGTCGCCCAGGTGATCCAGCAGCGGGGTCTCGAAGGGGGAGACGATCCCGACGATGTCGGAGACGTCGTCCACGAGTTCGGGGAGGTCGGCGCCGGCGCTGAAGGTGGCCTTTCCGGTGAACGGCATGTGAAGTCCTTTCTGTTAGAGGTGGGGGGTCGGAACGTCACCAAGTCACGGAGTCAGGAGGTCGGGGGTTGGGGGGGGCGCCGCGGCTCGCGGCGTCTGGTG
>CALAFV010000095.1 GCA_937891445.1 uncultured Phycisphaerales bacterium
TGTAGCCGCGGTCGCCGTAGGCCTCGCTGAAGGCGCCGTCGATGGTGACGGCGTTGCCGCCGCGCTTGACCGGCTGCTCGCCCTTCTCGACCTTGACGGGGACGTGGCCGTTGACGATCAGGACGTCGTCCGAGCAGCCGAAGAGGCGGCCGATGCGGCGGACGAAGTCGGGGTCGTGGATGAGTTCGAAGTAGGGGTTCTTCTCCTCCTTGTGCGCGGCCTTGTCGGCGACGAAGTAGGTTTCGAAGGTGGCGAGTTTGTCCTTGCCGAACAGCGGCGAGCGGGGGCCGCCCCAGAGGTACCAGAGCCAGTCGGCGTCCTCGTCAAGGCCGTACCAGCGTTTGCGGACCGCGCGGCGGACCACCGAGCCCAGGGCGTCCATCAGTTCGCGGCCGGCGACCTCGCGGCCATCGACGTTGAGCGAGAGCGGGTTGCCCTCGGCGTCCACCGGGACGCAGGCGTGGAAGATGAGGACGTCGTCGTAGCGGGTCCACATGCCGCCCTGGCGGACGACCCACTCCATGTGGTTGCGCAGGCGGATGGAGTTGACGAAGGACTCCTTGATGCGGTCGAGGCACTCGCGCTCCTGCGGGGAATAGGCGTAGGGGTCCTTGGGGTCGATGGTGGGCAGGTGCTTGTCGAGCAGTTCGTGCTCGACGCCGTTGATGGTGACGGTGCCCTTGGCGAAGTCGATGCGGTGGAGGAGTCGGCGGTGCTCCAGGCCCCACTCCGGGCGGCGGGCGAGCATCTGGCCCTCGGCCTTGAACTGCATGATGGCCAGGGCCTTCTGCATGCGGGCGACGGTGCGCATGTCGCGGTGGCCCCAACCCTTGGGGATGAAGCGCTCGGCGGGGTCGTCGGCGTAGACCTCGCGGACGAGGGCTTCGAGGGGGGTGGTGAGGATGCCGTAGCCCTCTTCGAGTTGGGCCGCGCGGCGGTAGCGGGCGCTGAAGCGCAGCGTGGTCAGCAGGCACGGCTCGTGGCCGAGCATCGCGCCGATCCAGATCATGTCGTGGTTGCCCCACAGCAGGCGGACGCGGGGCTGGCGCATCAGCGTCTCGATGACGCGGTCGATGCGCGGACCACGGTCGCCGAGGTCGCCGGCGACGAGCAGTTCGCTGATGGAGAGGTTGCGGATGAGCCTCGCGGCGGCGCGGACGGCGCCCCAGTCGCGGTCGTAGGCCGCGAGGCCGGCGATCATCTCCTTGATGTAGTCGGGGCGGAGGGCGGAGCCCAGTTCGAGGAACAACTCGCGGTAGGCGGCGGGAACGAGGCGCTCGTAGACATCGCGCCGGTAGATCTTGCGGAGGGCGCGGACGATCTCGAACTGGAGGGTGAGCGTCTGGTAGACCCACTCGACGCGGCGGCCGGAGGCGACGATCTCGGCGGCGAACCTCGCGATGGCTTCGCGGGGGTAGTAGAGGATGGCGAGGAAGCGGGTGCGCTCCTCGGGGCTCAGGCGGGAGCCGAGGATCTCCTCGACGAGCGTGCGGAGGGCGCCGGAGGCGTTGTTGATGACGTGGCGGAGTTTGGCGTCCTCGCCGTGGACGTCGGAGATGACGTGGACGACGCCCGCCGGGAGCGAGAGGCGGGCGCGGAGGCCCGCGGCCTCGGCGATGGCGGCGTCGGCCGTCGGGTACTGGGAGGCGAGGGCGCGGAGGAGGCTGAGACGATCGGGGGTCAGGGGCTCGGACATCGGTCTCTCCAACCTGGAGACGATGCTAGCCCCCGGAGGCGTGGGCGTGAGCGGGCTGGGCCCCGGCCTGCTGCTCCTGCTCCGCGGCCATGGCGGCGAGGACCTGGGCCCCGAGCATGGTGCGGACGAGGCGGCGGAGGTTGTCGGAGGGGCGCGAGGGGTCTGGCCCGCCGAACATGCCGATCAGGTTGCGGGTGATCTGGACGGGGGTCATCACAAGGCCCCAGGGAAGGCCCCACCAGCCGAGAACGGCGGAGCCGAACATGCTCCCCAACTGACGCTTGCGGGCGCAGCGGCGGCACGAGACAGCGGGGACGTTGTGCCAGCCGGTCAGCACGATGAAGGACCAGACGAAGTACGCAGTGTGCATGTCCACCGGCCCCGGCCTGCCGCAGCGGGGGCAGGGACCGGCGTGGAGTTGGACGGCCTGCTCCTCGACGATCTCGGGAGGGATGTGCCCCGCCGCGGCGGTGATGGCGCCCGCCTGGGCGCAGCGCTGGTTGCAGTAGCGCCCGTGCGACGACTTGATGCCGCCGAACAGGATGGTTGTCCCGCAGTTTGCGCACCTCGCCATTGTGGCCGTCCTCCGACCCGGGCCCGCCCCCCTCCCCCCCGTTGGCGTGCTTTGCCACGGGCAGCATACTTGTGGATCTGCTGGCGTGCACTGCCGGAGTGTCCGGTCGCCTGATGCGCGCGGCGGCATCCCACCGTGTGGTTGTGTGCGGGGTGCGGTAGACTTGCCGCCCTGTCTTCCGGAGGCCGACGGCGTGGGTAGCGTGCAAAGGCATGTGGGTTGGTGCGAACCGCTGCGTGCGAGCACGACGGTTCTGGTGCTGCTGGCCGCCGGCTGTTCATCGAGACCGGCTGTGCGTCTGGAGACAACGCAGCCGCCTGGGGCGCCGCCACAGGGGACGTCGCTGATCGGGCGGCCGCTGGCGGCGATACCTCGGGGGGCGGATCCGGCCGCGGAACGGGAACCCGCCCAAG
>CALAFV010000096.1 GCA_937891445.1 uncultured Phycisphaerales bacterium
CCCCACGACGAGCCGCGAACGAAGTGAGCGGGTGCGAGTCCACCCCACCTCCCCGCTCCTCCGTGGCACGGGCTTTCCAGCCCGTGTCTCCCCCTCCCCATCTCCCCTCTCCC
Source organism: uncultured Phycisphaerales bacterium (assembly GCA_937891445.1). GTDB lineage: Bacteria > Planctomycetota > Phycisphaerae > Phycisphaerales > UBA1924 > CALAFV01. The sequence continues at coordinate 114 of CALAFV010000096.1, forward strand.
CACACCCACTCAACAAACCCCAATCAACCCCCTTGACACCAACCGCCAACCAACCGTACGTTATCCAACCGTGACCCCCGCCCAGGCCGCAGCGACCGCCCCCTTCAATCCCTCAGCCGAAGAGGCCGAGCGTCTGTTGGCCCTCTACCACGACCCCTCCCTCTCCTTGGCCGATCTGGCCCGCGAGGCCGGAACCACCCTCTGCCAGTTGCAGCGCTGGCTGGCCAGCCCCGAGATCAGCGCCCAACTGGACGCCATCGAGCAGGCCAGCGCCCTGCGCCTGCGAGCCCTGGCCGCCCAGCATCTCCCCGTCGCCGTCGGCGTGCTCACCGCCCTGCTGCGTGAGCACCTGGAGGCCCATCGCGCCGGCAGACTGGCCGACGACCCGCTGATCCGCCAGCGTCAGCACGAGACCGCCCGCAAGGCCGCCACGCTGCTGACCCGCCTCTCCCGCTGGATCCCTGGCCCCTCCTCCTCGCGCCCGACCAGCGCGAGCGCCAACAACGGCGCCGCTGCGCCCACCACCAGCGCCACTCCCAAGTCAACGCGTCACCACACCCCCGACCCCGCCTTCCTGGCCCGCCTGCTGGGTCTGACCGCCGCCTCCCCCACCAACCGCATCGCCGCCTACACCGACGACGCTGAGGCTGCTCCAGCAGAGCCCGATCCCGCCCCGGCCGAACCACACGCCGAGGCCCCCGACGAGGCGCACACCGAGCCGGCAGCGGACAGCGCCAATGCCAACGGCGCCGCGCCCGACACCCCCCTCAGCGCCACGCACCCCACCAACCTGAACCCCGAAACCCTCACCGCCCTCGAGCGTCTCTCGACGATCCCCGACGACGCCGACCCGCAAGAGGTGAACGCCCTGGTCGCCACCGTCCTGCGCGACCCCTTCCTCCCGACCCTCATCGCCCTCGCCCCCCTGATCAACTCCACCTCCCCCACCTCCGCACCCCTCCCCGACTCCGGCTAGTGCCTCATGCCTAGTGCCTAATGCCTAGTGCCTGATGCCTCGTGCCTCCCTAGTTCGGCTGCGGCGCATTCGCCTCCGACAGGATCCGGTCCATCATCTCCCGGACCTCCGTCGCCATGCGCGTGTTGGGGAACTCGTTGATGATCCGCCGCCCGATCGCCGCGGCGTGCGCCCAGCGCCGGTCCTGCACGGCGATCTTGAACTGCGCCCCGAGGTTCTCGCGCGCCTTGCCGATGACCCCGCGTGCCACCTCGCGGTACGGAGCCGCCTCCGTCTCCGTCAGGTACCCGTCGAGTTCCTTCAGCAGTTCCATCGCGTCCTCGATGCGGTTCTCCTGCGCCGCATCCAGGAACCGCCGCTCCAGGTCCGCCTTGTACACCGACCGGGCCTGCTCCACCCGCTGCCGCAGGTTCTCCACCCGCGGCGAATCCGGGAACAGCCGCCTGATCCGCGCCGCCTCGCGCAGCGCCGCGTCCCACCGCCGCTGCACGATGAGCCCGTCCAACTGCGCAATCGCGTCCGACACGCGCCGCTCCGTCGTCGCCGCGCGCGCCTGGTCGATCCGCGAGCGGAACTGCTCCGCCTCCTGCCTGTACCCGAAGCGCTCGGCCAGTTCGCCGCACAGCACCGTCGCCGCGTCCCACTCCTCCGCGGCGATGTCCTCCTCGATCGCGCGGACCAGCAGTTCGCGCTCGCTCGCGCGGTTCAGCAGCCGCCGCGCATCGTCGGACAGCACCGAGTGCTCGGCGAAGCGCCGCACCGCCGCCGAGATCTCGGCGAGTTGCGCGTCGATGCGGCTCTCCTCGATCGACCGCCGCAGCCCCTGCATCGCCCAGATCAGCGTCAGCACGCACACGATCGCAAAGAACGCCGCCGCCAGCACCAGCGCCAGTTGCGGCGTCAGCGTCTGCGCCTGCACCGCGCCGATCACCACGACCGCGATCAGCGGCGCCGCCCCCGCCCACAGCAGCGCCGACGCCTGCCACAGCCGCACCCCGCGCCGCCGCGGCAACGCCGCCGCGGGCGTGAACGTCACAGGCTGTCCGTTGGGCATAACACCGGGAGGCGTGGAGAGGTGGCCCGCCATAGCGTCCGCTCCTTTCCCCCGCACCCCGCTCTCCCCCGCCCGCGCGGTCCGAACGCGGCATTGGGCGAGGGGCGCCTCAACTCCCCGGCGTCGCCTCGCCGCAGTTGCGCGTCACCGGCACCAGGCACAGGAACCGCATCCCTTCGGCGCCGGCCTTGAACTGGTGCTCTTCATCGGCCGGAACGTACACGACGTCCCCCGGCTTCAGCGGCCGTTCCTTCCCGCCCAGCAGCACCGTCCCGCCGCCGCTGACGACGAAGACCTCGTGCTCGTAGTCGTGGCTGTGCCGCGGCGAATGGCCCCCCGGCTCGACGCGGAACTGGCGCAGCGCGAAGTTCGGCGCCCCGTCCTCGCGGCCGACCATCACGGCCATCTTCACGCCCTTCACGCCGTCCATCTGGACCGGCTTGCCTTCCACGTCATCGATGTTTCGGATCACCAAGGCGCTTCTCCCGAGTCAGGGGCCCCGCCGCTCCGCGCCGGGACCGGGTTGACCGTCCACCACTATTATCCACCGATGCCGAGCCCGCCGCCCGACCAACCTCGCCCGACCCACGAACCAAAGCCGGAAATCGAGATCTTCACGCTCGGCCCGTTCGAAACCAACACCCTCCTCGTCCGCCCATCGGGCGGCCAAGGCGATGGCCCCGCGGCCACCCCGGAACTCTGCTGGGTCGTCGATCCCAGTTTCACGCCCACGCCGGTCCTGCGCCGAATGACGGCGCTGAACCTCCGCCCCGCGGCGGTCGTGCTCACCCACGCCCACGTGGACCACATCGCCGGTGTCGCGGACATCCTCCGTGCTTACCCGGGAACGCCCGTCTGGGTGCACGCCGCCGAGGCCGAGTGGCTCGGCGACCCGCTGCTGAATCTGTCGGCCATGTCGGGCCTGTCCATCACCGCCCCCGGCCCGCACCGCCTCCTCGCCGAGAACGAGGTCCTCGAACTCGGCCCGACGCGCTGGCGCGTTCTGCACACGCCGGGGCATTCCCCGGGCGGCATCACGCTCCACCACGCCGAATCGGCGCAGGCCATCTGCGGCGACGCGATCTTCGCCGGGTCCATCGGGCGCACCGACTTCCCCGGCTCCGACTCCGCGACCCTGGAGCGCTCGATCCGCACGCGGATCTACACGCTCCCGGATCAGACGCGTCTCTACCCCGGCCACGGACCGCCGACGACCGTCGGGCGCGAGAAGCGGAGCAATCCGTTCGTGCGCCCGTGATCGATCGGCGGCCCGACGGCCGACGACGGCTCAGTTCCCGGCCGCCGGGTGACCCGCGACCGCCGGACGGCTGTCGAGGTTGTCCATCAACTGCCGCGCGGAGGCGTTCTTCGGGTCGATCTTCAGCGCCGCCAGCAGGCTCTTGCGGGCGTCGGCACGCCGGCCGAGGTCCTGCTGGATCAGGGCCTTGAGGATGTGCGGCCCGGGATCGGTCGTGCTCAACTTCGCCGCGGTGTCGGCGCTGGCCAGCGCGCCGTTGTAGTCGCCCTGCCGCCGCAGGTGCAGCGCCTTGAGGAAGTACCCCTCGTACGACTCGGGCGCCAGCGCGATCACGCGCTGCGACGCGGTCCGCAGCCGGCCGGCGTCGTTGAGCGTCGCCGCGACCTGGCCGAGCATGATCCACGCCTCCAGATCGCCGGCGCCCTCGGCGCCGCTGGTGAGCTGCTGCAGGATCGACCGCGCCTCGACCGGCCGGTCAAGTTTGACCAGGCACCGCGCACGCAGGTGCATCAGGTCGCGCCGGGTCTGGTCCTTGGACGCCTCGATCAGCCGCCCGAGGTGGTACTCAGCCTCGGCGAAGCGGCCGCAGGCGATCTGCGCCCGCGCCAGGTCCTCGACGATCGCATTGTCGTCCGGGGCCAGCAGCCGCGCCTCGTCGAAGTACCGCACCGCGGCCTCGTGCTCGCGGCGGATCGTCTTGATCTGGCCGAGGGTCTGGCAGATCGCGGCGTTGTACTGGAAGTCGCTGCGGCGCTCCATCAGCAGCGACTCGGCCTCGTCAAGCCGGTCCATGTAGATGAGCATCTCGGCCGACGCGACGACGTACTGCGGGTTGCTCGGCTCGCACGCGGAGGCCTTGCGGTAGCGGGCGAGGGCCTCCTGGGGCTGGTTGAACCGCTCGTGGATGATGCCCAGGTAGTACTGCGGCTCGGCCATGGTCGGGTCAAGCCGCTCGGCCTCCAGCAGCGACGCCCGCGCCTCCTCCAGGCGGCCCTTCTCGATCAGGATCCGCCCGCGGAGCACGTGGCTCTTGGGAACCTTGCTGTTGAGCGCGATCGAGTGATCCACGCTCTTGAGTGCCTTGTCCAGGTCGCCCGCCATGAACTGCTGGTGGGCCATGTTCCACTCGGTGCCGCTCTTTATGAGGCTCAGTTTCTCCTCGGCGGCGCTCTTGTGGGCCCCGGTGTACTTGCCCTGCCCGCACCCCGCCATCGTGGTCAGGAGAGCGGCGGCGGTCAGCGTCAGGGCGGTGGTGGCGGCGTTGCGGCGCATCGGGTGGCTCCTAAGGAAGCCCGCCCGCGCCGTGCTCGGCGCGGGCGGGGCTTGGTTGTCTCACGTGTTATCGGCAGGCCGGAGGGGCAACCTCAGCCTCACTCGATGTCAGTCGGAACATTCGTGAAGGTCGGCGAGTTCTGCGCACCGGCCTCGTACGCCGGGTTGCTGACGCGGAAGAAGTTGTGGAGCGAGGCCATCCAGGTCCGGCTCGTCAGGCCGCCGAACCAGGGGCTCAGCCGCGGCTGGGGAATCCCCTCGCCCGAGGCCGACGCGAACCCGGCCGTCGTGGGCTGCTGGCCCGTGGACGCCGTGCCCGTCACCGGGGTCGAGGACTGCGACTGGGCCGTCGTGGACGAGACGCTCTCCGACGGCTGCGGGTCCGAAGAGGCGACCGTCGTCTGGGTCCGCTGCGAAGACGGCTGCTGAGACTGCGACTGCTCGTCGAAGAACTTGGGGTTGATGCCCAGGGCGCTGGCGCTGGGCGGGGTCGTCTCGGCCGCGACCGGCTCGGACGCCTCGTTGAGCGACCCGTCGAAGGACTCCGACTGGTCCTCGAAGGCGACCGACTCGTCGTACGTCGGCTGCGTGCCGTTGAGGACCGACTCATTCAGGAACATCGAGTGGTGCTTCGGCTCGCGCGACTCGAACCACTGGCCGTCCGTGTTGAAGTTGGAGGTCGGCTCGGCGGACGCGCCGGCTTCGCCGCCGCCCACGGCCGGGGGCGCGAAGGGCTGGCGCGGAACCGGGTGGTGGCCGTAGGGCGTGTAGTGCTCCTGCGGCTCGGCCGGGGGCTGGACGTTCTCGAGGAACTCGCGCGTCTCGTGGCCCAGGGCGTCCTGGAGCAGGCTGCGGTGGCCCCAGACCTCCTTCTCACCCGTGATCCGCTCGCGGAGGCGGTAGGCCTCGGGCTGGCGCGGGTTGAGGGCAAGCGAGCTCTGGATCGCCCACAGGGCCTTCTCGTAGTTCCCCTCGCGGGCGAACTTCTCGGCCTCGAGGTTCTTGATCGCGGTCATCTTGTCGCGGCTCCAGGGGAGGAGACCCTGGCGGGCGCCGGCGCGGAGACGCTCCATGTCGCCCATCGCCATGGCGGCGGACGCGTCGATCATCGTGTCGGTCACGATCGTGGGCGTGACCATGAAGATGATCTCGCTGCGGTCCGTGTCGTCCTCCTGGCCGCGGAAGGCCGTCCCGATGAAGGGGATGTCGCCGAGGAACGGCACCTGGCGGCGGGTGAACTGCGTGCTCTCGCGGAAGAGGCCGCCGAGGACGACGGTCTGGCCGTCGCGGACGATCACGTTGGTCGTGATCTCCTGCGTGACCTCATCCGGGATCGAGACGGCGGCGCCGGTGGCGTCGGTGGCCTCGCGGATGATCGCCTCCGAGACCTGCGGCTTGAGTTCCATGCGGATCGAGCCGTCACGCGAGACGAACGGGCGGAAGTAGAGCTGGGTACCAGTGTCGAGGAACTCGACGGTCTGCGTCGTGCTCGTCTCGGTGGAGGTCGTGTTCAGGTAGCCGACCCGGCGACCGACCAGGACGCGGCTGGGCATGCGGTTGAGCGAGAGGATCTTGGGGTTGGAGAGGATCGTGGTGTCCGAGACCTCGTCGAGCATCTTGACGAAGATCGAGATGTCGTCGGCGATCACGCCCACCTTGAAGGTGCCGGGGCCGTCGGTCTTGCCGGGGGTGCTGGTGATGGCCTCACCCTGGTTGTCGGCCGGGCTGAGACCGTCGCTGCCGCCGAGGATCAGGTTGTCGGCGGCGCGGCGGGGGCCGCCCAGGCCGATGAAGTCCGTGAAGTTGAGGTCATGGATGAGCGCGAAGTCGACGCCGAAGGCGTTGGCCTCGGTCAGGGCGGTCTGGAGCACGGTCGCCTCGACGAGCACCTGGGCCGGCTTGGTGTCGATCTCGGCCAGGAGGCGCTCGATGGCCTCGATGTTCTGCTCGTAGTCGATGACGACGATGCTGGAGGCCAGGGCGTAGTCCTCGCCGCCGGCGGGGGCGTTGTCGGGGAGGTTGAACTTCTCGGTCTTGGTCGGGACCTTGACCTCGCCGCCCTGGGAGACCAGCGGCTTGACGAACTCCGCCGCGTCCACGGCGTTGAGATAGTTCAGGTACAGCACCTTGGCGACGCGCTTGGAGAGGGCCTTCTGGATCTCCTCGAGTTCCTGGGTGGTGTAGACGTAGATGAAGTTGCCCTGCTCCATGTAGCCGAAGCCGTTGACGTGCAGGATCGCGTCGAGGGCCTCGTAGAACGTCACGTTGTACAGCGTCGCGGTGACGCGGGCGGAGACGTTCTTGCTGCAGATGATGTTCTTCTGCGTCTGGATCGACAGCAGTTCGAGGACGCTGGCCAGGTCCTCGTCCTTGACGTGCAGGTCCACGGTCATGTGGTCGCTGACCTTGACCTGCGGGCCGTCGCCGGACTGGCGGCCGGGCTGCTTGGTGGCCGCGGGCATGGAGACGTGGGTGATCGCGCGGGACCCCAGGGCGGGCGAGCCGCTCGTCTGGGCGCTGGCGCCGGCGGCAGCAACCGCGAGCGCGGCAGCGGCAACCGGCACACGGCCGGCCTTGGTGACGAGGTCGCGGGGGGTCTGGGGCGTTCGACGCGGGGTGCTCAGGGCCATGGTGGTGCTCCGAGGGAGGGTGCTCTCGAGCGGCTCTGCTGGCCGCGCGGCGCCCGGGATCGTGCTGCCCATGCCTCCGCGCGGGCGCTGCGCGTCGGCCAATGCTCCTCAGTAGTCGTCACGAGAAAGGGGGCACTTTGGGGAAGTTCGCGACATTTGAGAGACTGGGGGGATTGGGTGATCTGACGGCGCGGGCGCGTTATAAGACCCGCGCCGAGGTAGCCTTCGCGGCGCGGGTCGTTCGCGGGTGCGCTGGTTGTCAGGAGGGCGTTACGGCGTGTCCGTCGGCGCCGACGCGGTCGCCGGCGCGGCGGGGGTCACGGGCGGGTCGGCGATGGCCGTCCGCGGGTGGTTGGTCACCAGCAGCAGCCTGGCCCACAGCAGCAGGCCGAAGACGGCGGCGATGAGCAGGGTCGCGCCGTGCCGACCCCTGCGTGACGTTCCGCGCTGGCTCTTCTGACTCATGATTGTGCTGCCCACGCTGCTGCGGCGCCGGCTCAGTCGAGCCGTTCCACCGTGGTGCGGCCCGTGAAGGCCTCGACGTTGATGACGAAGACGTACCCGCTGCCCTCGATGCGGATCGTGCCGCCCGAGCCGGGCTGGTTGCCGCTGGGGTCGCGCACCGGGCCGCCCAAGGCATCGAAGATCAGGTTCGGGGTCTCATCGAACTCCGCGCTGACGATCCGCGAGTTGCCGAACTTCTCGTGGTTGAAGTTCACGACGTACTTGCCGTCGGGAGAGGCGGGGTCGTACATCGTGTTGGTATCAGGCTCGAGCGTGTCGCCGGGGACCTCGACGAGGCGGTAACTGGACGTCGGGACGTCGAACATGATCGCCCGCCGCTCCTGGAAGGCGATGGCGTCCGACTGGGCGTAGGTGATGTCGGAGATGACGGTGCGGACGGCGGCCTGGACGCGGAGGATGTGCATCTCCCCCATCGCCGGGATGACCATCGCGCCCGCGATCCCGAGGATCACGACCGTGATGAGGATCTCGATGAGGGTGAACCCACGGCGCAGGCAACTGATGGGCGCATTCACGGCGGGTTCCTCCGGGCTACAGGACCGTCGGCGGGCCGGCGGCTTACCGCCGCTCGGGCCGCTCCTCAACACGGACAGGCGGCATCTCGATGACCTTGACGTTCAGGCCTTTGTCGAGCTTGCTCTCCAGCGAGGTGACGCGCCGGTTGAGCAGTTCGAGGAGGGCGATCATCTGCTTGCGCTGCTCGGCGGAGTTGAAGGGGGGGCTGCTGGAATCATCGGCCGAGACAGACTGAGCAACCGCCGCGGCGGGGCTCGTGTGCTGGCCGGTGACCTGGACGAGCAGGTTGAGGGCCATGAGCACGGCGATGACGGTCAGGACGGCGTTGAGGTACGAGCGGTTGCTGCGCATGCTGGGGCTCCGGGGGTCCGAAAGGCTGGACTCGGGGAGAGTATCGCCCGGACCGCAGGACGGCTTGAGGCCGGACCGCCATCACGCGACCGTTACGGCCGCGGGATCGGCTTGTCGTTGGCGTCGAAGCAACCGGCGTACACCTCGCCGTTGTCCGGGTTGTACAGCCAGCCGACTTCTTCCTGCCACTGGATGTCGGGGCCGCTGGCGAACCCGACCCTGCGGGCGTTCGGCCCGCCCATGTAGGAGTTGACGGGCGCCTGCTTGAAGAACTGGCCCGGCTTGCCCTCGTCGTCCATCACGTCGACAAGCGGCCCCCAGGGCCCGGACCCGTCGTCGATGCCGGTGGCGTCGCCCTCGGTGATGGGCGGGAGTTCGCCGTAGCGGGCGCGATAGACGCCGACGGCGCGCCGGAGTTTCTGGAGGTCGGTGTAGGTTGCGCTGATGGCCGCTTCCTCACCGGCCTTCGCCAGGGATGGCATGATGATGGCGGCGAGGATGCCCAGGATGATGACAACGATCAGGATCTCGACCAGGGTGAACGCGCGGGACTTGCCGGGGAACATTGTGGTTCTCTCGATGAAAGGCGTTCGGGCTGATCTTCGTCCGTGAATCCAGCCGGCCCGCTTTCGCAGACCGGCTGGGAAGAAATCATGCACTTTCGTGGCAGATTACTCGGGGACGACCCACTTGCCGGTGGACTCATCGAAGCCCGCGGCGTAGATGCTGCCGCTGTTGGGGTCGTAGAACCAGCCGACGGCGAGCGACACAGCGTCACCGGCCGCAGCGGCATCCCGAGCCGCCTCAGCGCTGTCCTCGACGCTGACGGTGTCGAGCTTGTTGCGCGGGTTGACCGGCGCCTTCTTCAGGTAGGGCTCCTGCTCGACGTCGTCCAGGTTCGTCTCGGGGAGGCCGTGCGTGTTGCCGCGGCCACAGAGGAGTTCATAGAAGGGGGTGTTGTTGCTGTCGAGGTTGGGGGCCCGGCCGTTGTTCCGCACGCGGAACAGCTCGATCTGGCCGCGGATCGTGGACAGCTGGGTCTGGATGTTGCCGACCTGGGCTTCCTCGCTGGCGCTGGTGAACTGCGGGATGACGATCGCGGCGAGGATCCCGAGGATCACCACCACGATCAAGATCTCGACCAGCGTGAAGGCCTTCGAAACACGCGTACGCATCCTTGGTCTCCTTACGAACGTTCCTACGGACCGTCGGTCCAACTCTCGGCGCGCGCCGAGCATGCTCCGTGCCGGGGGCTGGCTTGGTGGTCCGCCCGCCGCGGGTCCCCGTCCCCACCGGTCGCGAACGCCGCGGCCGGAACCCGTGGGCGCCGGACGTGCTGGTCCGGGCGCACCGGCGGGTCACGAGGAGAGATCGGATACGCGCGGGGGTGCGTTCAACCCGGCACAAGCGCGTGTTGGACGCGGGGGAGGACTGTGACGCCTGCGCCGAGCGGGAGTGTGCGGGAGCCGCGGAAAAGGTGGACGCCGGCGGTCAGGCGGCGAGCCGATAACGTCCGGTCGCGAACTGCTCGGTGAGTTTGGCGCGGTCGCCGGCGCCGGCGAAATGCTCGAAGGCGGCGGCGGTGCGCACCGGGCCGGGCTCGTCGGCGTCTTCGGTCCACACGACCGTGGCGACGGCGAGGATGCTGCGGTCGGCATCGTTGCCGGCGGCGCCCGGGAACGTGACACGGACGCCGATCCGCGTGCCGGGCTCCAGAGCGCGGTCCACCTCGAAGCGGACGCCGCCCTCGGAAATGTTGTACGCATGGCCCTCGAGTTCCTCGCCGCCGCGGCCGTCGAGGATGCGCACGGCGACCGGGGTGTACGCGGGGTTGGTGGTGTAGCGGGGGAACCGGCGGCGGTTGATCTGCGTGCTCACGGTCGGCCTCCGGCCCGGCGGTCCGAGCGGAACGCCGGGGGCCAACCATGGCTATCGGTCCGTCTGAGAACCGTCTTCAGCGGAGGCGGGGGTGGGGCAAGCGGCCTCGGCGTCGTCGGCCAGGAAGCCGATGCTGACGCGCCGGATGCGCATCCCCATGCGCTCTTCGATACGCCGCACGAGGCCGTCGGGGAGGTGGGAGAGAACCTCGCGGCCGAGATCCTCGGGGACGTCCAGCACGCGGCCGTCGGAGGTGACCAGGTGCAGGTGGTCGGAGAGGTCGGCGTCGTACCGGCAGGGGCCGCCGCCGGAGGGAGTCACCTTGCGGCAGAGGCCGGCGCGGGTGAAGGTCTCGAGCGTGTTATAGACGGTGGCGAGGCTGATGCCCGGCTGGGAGGTACGGACGGCGCGGAGGAGTTCCTCGGCGGTTGGATGCGAGCGGGAGGCCGCGAGGGCCTGGTAGATCTCCTCGCGTTGGCGGGTCAGCCGGATGTCGTGCTTGGCGAGGAGGTCGCGCAGGTTCTGGCAGCAGCGGCCCTGACCTGGGTCGTGTTGAACAGGGGGGGCAACGGCTGGGCGCGGGGCGTTCATCGCTGGCGTGGCTCGAGGTTCCGGCTCGATCGGGCCCGGTTCGGGCCAGGGAAGTATTGGCCGCGCGACGCCTCGCGACAACGCCCGGTGGGAAAGGACGTTGCGCACGGATGAGCGGGACACGCCGCGGAGCGGCGTGCCACCTGGGCTGCCACCGGGGAGGTCAGAGGATGAGGTCGTCCGGCTCGGGCTCGGGGCGGAAGAACATGCGGCGGTGCGGGATGCCGGCCTCGGTGAAGGTCTCGCCGTCGAGCGTCCAGCCGAGGGAGGAGTAGAACCCAACGGCCCCGACCTGGGCATGGCAGTAGAGTTCGCGCAGGCCGAGTTCGCCGAACGCGCGACGCTCGACCGCGACGACCAGGCGGCGACCGATGCCCTCGCCCTGGCGCTGGAGGTCCACCGCCATCTGCATGAGTTTGCCGCTGCCGGGAGATGGATGGTCCGGGAGCAGGGCAGCGCAGCCGACGACGCGGGGGCCGGAGGGGTGGTCGAAGACGGCGACGAAGTGCTCCAGTTTCTCCTCGATCCCCGGGAACTCGCGGTGGAAGTCCGCCATTGACAGGCCCAGCGGGCCCAAGAGCACCGATTCGCGGAGGGCGCACTGCTGCGGGTACAGCGGGTCGTCGGTGGTGATGCGGCGGATGTGGATCATCGGCGTGGGCGGGTCGCGGGGCGTCAGCGGGGGCAGAGCATACCCGCGCCGGGCGGACCGCGCAGAGCCAGTGCGGCGGCAGCGTTCCCAGCCGCATGCAACGGGCGGCACGGCTGCCGACGCCGGCGCACAAACCCCGGACATTGACCGCTACGATCCGAGTCGCAGCACGGAGGCGGAGCGTGGCCAACATCTACACGACAGCCCGTGAGGCCGCCGGGGAGGGGCCGGAAGAGCCGGAGGGCTCTGCGCCACCGACAACCGCGGCAACGGACGCCCCCGCCTCCGCACTCCCATCAGCCGCCCCCCCACTCTCGCCGGCAGCCCCGGGCCCGACGGGTCCGGCGTGGCTCGGCGTGCTGCGTCACCGAGCGTTCCGCAACGTCTGGCTCGGGGCCTTCGGCTCGAGCATCGGCGGGTGGATGGAGATCGTCGGCGTCCAGTGGGTGATGACGGTGCAGACGCTGTCGCCCGAGTGGGTCGCCAGCGGACGGCCGGGGGCGACGCTGATGCTGGGCTATCTGTCGGCGGCGCAGTTGGGGCCGACGCTGGCGCTGGGGCTGTGGGGCGGCCTGGTGGCGGACCGGGTTGATCGCAAGCGGCTGCTGCTGGTGACGCAGGTGGTGATGATGCTGATCGCCGCGGCGCTGCTGGTGGCGAGCGCGGCGGGGCGGCTGACGCCGGCCGTGATGCTCGTGCTGTCGCTGCTCAACGGGGTGGCGATGGCGTTCAACATGCCGGCGTGGCAAGTGCTGACGCCGCGGCTGGTGCCGCGCGAGGAACTGACCAAGGCGATCACGCTCAACGGGATGCAGTTCAACATGGCCCGGGTGATCGGGCCGGGGCTGGCGGGGGTGCTGATGGCGCAGTTCGGGGCGACGGTGCTGTTCGCGGTCAACACGCTGAGTTTCCTCGGCGTGTTGCTGGCGGTTTCGTCCACGCCGCCGGCGCCGCCGCCGCCGCGCGAGGATGTGAAGGCGTGGTCGCAGATCCGCGAGGCGCTGAGATTCACGTTCCGGCAGCGCGGGCCGCTGGCGATCTTCACGGCGCTGGTGCTGTTCAGTGCGCTGGCGGCGCCGCTGGTGCGGATGCTGCCGGTGTTCGTGCAGGAGGTGTATCACGCCGAGGAGCGGGTGTACGGCTTGTTGCTGGCGCTGATGGGCGCCGGGGCGGTCGTTGGAGGGCTGTCGCTGAAATGGCTGCCGCCGTGGTACCCCAAGCACCACTTCATCCCGCTTTCGGTGCTGGGCGGGGGGGCGATGATCGCGGCGTTCAGCGTGATGGACTCGGTGCTCGGGGCGTCGGTGTTCATCTTCCTGTGCGGGGCGTTCTGGCTGTGGGCGTTCAACAGTTGCATGGCGGCGATGCAGTTGCTGGTGGATGACCGGATGCGGGGGCGGGTGATGGCGGTGTGCAACACGGCGGTGTTCGGCGTGATGCCGCTGGGGGCGATCGCCGCCGGGTGGATCAGCCACATCGCCTCGGGGCGGGCCGACAGCGGGCTGGGAACGCAGGTGGGGGTGGGCACGCTCGGCGCCGTGCTGGCGGCGGCCGGGCTGGTGATGCTCATCTGGCGGACGCCCGAGGTGGACGGGCTGCGCCCGGGCGACCCGGGGTATGAGCGGCGGCCGTCGCTGCTGGCGGGGATCACGGCCCGCGCTCACCGGCCGGGGCCACAGTAAGAACCTTCGCCCGCGCCCGGCCTCACGCCGGTTTCAGGGGCTGTGCCGAACCTTCCGTTGCATGCTGCGCGGCGTTTGACCGGAGCGCCGCCGGAGCACGGAAGGAGTTCGCCATGCCGCAGGTTGTGATCGACCGAAGTTCGCTCCAGGAGTGCATCACCAACTGCCAGGAGTGCCACTCGATCTGCGTCGAGACCTCGGCCCATTGCCTCGACCTGGGCGGGGAGCGTTCGTCGCGGGGGCACATGGTGCTGCTGGCCGACTGCGCGCAGATCTGCGCCGTGAGCGCGAACTTCATGCTCCGCGGGTCGCCGCGGCACGGGCGGACGTGCGCGGTGTGCGCGGAGGTCTGCCGCGAGTGCGCCGAGGAGTGCGAGCGGCTGGCCGGCGGGGACCAGATGCTGATGCGGTGCGCCGAGGTGTGCCGGCGGTGCGCGGAGTCGTGCGACCGGATGGCCGCGGCGGCCCGGCTGCGCTGACGGGCGGCGGACCGGAGGCGGACTGACCCGCCGCGGAGCGGCGGGCCACCGGAAGGCAGCCCGGACGCTCGGAGGTGCAGGGGCCGCTACGATGCTGTCCGTATGCACCCACGACGCCCAACGCGCCAAGTCCGGGTCGGCGACGACCGGGTCGGCATCGTCCGGATCGGCGGCGGCCTGCCCGCCCGTGACGGCACCCCGACCACCCCCGCGCCGGTCTCGGTCCAGACGATGACCGCCGGCTACACGCACAAGGTCGATTCCTGCGTGGCGGAGATCAACAAACTCGCCGCGGCGGGGGCGGACATCGTGCGCGTAGCGGTGCCGGAGAAGAAGGACACCGAGGCGCTGCGGGAGATCCTGCCGCAGGTGCGGGTGCCGATCGTGGCGGACGTGCACTTCCACTTCCAGCGAGCGCTGGAGGCGATCGAGGCGGGGGTGCACAAGATTCGCCTCAACCCGGGGAACATCAACGACCGCAAGCAGGTGATCGACGTCATCCAGGCGTGCAAGGCCAGGGGGCTGCCGATCCGGGTCGGGGTCAACGAGGGCTCGATCATCGAGCGCCGCGACAAGCAGAAGCGGATGAAGGAACTCGGGCAGGTTTTCAGCGAGCACAAGCACGGGTACCTGCTCGCGATCATGATCACCAAACTCGAGGAATACCTCGACATCTTCTACGAGCAGGACTTCTACGACATCACGATCAGCGCCAAGAGCATGGACCCGGCGATCGTGATCGACGCCTACACGGAGATCTCCAAGCGCTTCGACCACCCGCTGCACCTGGGCGTGACGCACGCGGGGCCGAAGGAGACGGGGACGATCCGCTCGGTCGTGGCCCTCGGCGGGCTGCTGATCAACGGGATCGGGGACACGATCCGCATCTCCTACGCGAACGACCCGGTGTACGAGGTGCAGGACGGGCTGGAACTGCTGTACTGCCTCGGGCTGCGCGAGCGACGGGGCGTGGACCTGATCGCGTGCCCGACGTGTGGGCGGATCCAGGTGGACCTGTTCACGCTGGTGCAGGATGTGCGCAAGGCGCTGGCGGAGAAGGTGCACCTGCCGATCAAGGTCGCCGTCATGGGGTGCGTGGTCAACGGCCCGGGTGAGGCCGAGGGTGCGGACGTAGCCGTCTTTGCCGGCGACCGGCGCGGCATCATCTACGTGCAGGGGGAGAAGGTCGCCAACGTGCCGGAGGAGCAGATCCTCGAGCGGCTGCTGGCCGAGTGCCTGGCGTTCCAGGAGCGCGTGGAGCGCGGCGAGGCGAAACTCGGCGAGAAGAAGGTGGACATCATCCCGCCGGACCCGATCGGGGAACTGGGGTCGGGGTTCGAGAAGATCGCGGCGAACAAGGTGGACCGCGTGACGGTGGGCGGGACGCCGGTGACGCTGGGACGGTCGTGAGCCTCACGATATCGCCGATTGATCCGGGCCGGTACAGTCCGGCCGCATGAGGTCAGGAGATCGAAGTTGGGCTGGCGAGCGCCTGCGGCCTTTGGTCGCGGTGGTTGCGCTGCTCCCGGCGGCGTGCGCGAGCGATGCGCCGCTGAATCCTTCGTTCCCGCTCCGGCTCACCGATGCGAAGGCCGATCTGCGGCGCATGCGGGAAAGCCCGCGGCTGCCGGCGCGGCCGGTGGTCGTGGTAACCGGGCTGTTCGACCTGGGGCTTGCGGCCGAGGCGCTTGCGGATGAACTGCGGCGTGTGCTGGCGGATGATGCACCCGTGCTGCCCGTGAGCCTGGATGGGACGTGGACGCCGGAGGATGCGCGGCGGCGGGTGATCGAGGCCGTCGAGGCCGCGTTCCCATCCGATGATCCGCGATGGACGGCGGAGGTGGACGTCGTCGGCGTGTCGCTGGGGGGCGTCGTGGCGCGCGACGCGGCCGTTGATCACGGACCCGGCCAGAAGCGGCTGCGGATCGCGAGGCTCTTCACGATCGCCTCGCCGCATCGGGGGTGTCCGAACGCGACAGCGCCGACGCTGGATGAACGCATCGTGGCGCTGCGGCCGGGGTCGGAGTTCCTGCGCCGGCTCGACGCGGCGCTCGCGGACGCGGAGTACGAGATCGTCCCGTATGTTCGGCTGGGCGACCGCGTCGTCGGCGCGGTCAACGCGGGGATCGGCGACAGGCCGGCGTACTGGGTGCCGACGGGCCCGCTGGAGTTCGCGCACGCGGCGGCGTCGGACGACCCGCGGATCATCGCGGACATCGCGAGGCGGCTTCGCGGCGAGCGGGCCTGGACGGTGCCGCCGCCATCGCCGTTGCCGGACGGCGAAACGCCGGATCCGCCGCCGCCGGAGACGGACACCTTATTGCTGTTCCCGTGATTCCTGGGGCGGCTTGGCGTCGCTGCTCCTGCCGGGAGCCGGACGAGCGCGACCGGCCCGCTGGCGCTCCAGCATGCGCATCTGCTGCTCGACCGACCGACGGATCATGGCCCGCATCGACTGAGCCTGGCGCACACTGACGCCGGCGGCCTCGAGGTCCACGGTGATCGCCGGCACCCATCGCTCGCCCGCGACGTTGTAGCCGAGTTCCTGCGTAAGCCGCCGCTGGAGATCGGCGAGGTGGCCCGCGCCGTAGATGATGCCGACCGAAGCGACCTCCGGCTCGTCGCGGATGATCGCCTTGAGGTCATCGATGACGACGGCGTTGCGGTCGTGGAGGATGATGTCCATCATGGACGCCATGTCGCCCGGCGCCATCGCGAGGAGCCGGTCCGCGTCCGAAAGGGCCTCGGCGAGCACGACCTTCGCGAGCGCCCCCAGCGACGGGTCGCGCTTCAGAAACGCCAGCGCCCAACTCAGGGCTCGGGCCTGGAGCGAGGAGCCGTCGAGCATCTTGAAGAGGCCCGCGCCGGAGACACCCGCCTCCTCGAACCTCGCCTGGAGTTGGTCCACGCTCATGTCGCTGTTGCGCCAGTTCGGGCGGCTGTGGTCCATCACGTCGAGTTGGAACTTCAGGCCCAGCGCCGAGGCGAGTTGCGACTGGATGCCGGGGTCGTCGGAGAGTTTCTCATCCTCGGTGAGCGGCGGGAGGGCGGACCACGCGATGTCGGCGTCGGCGTTGTAGCCGCCTTCGCGGCCATCGGCGCCGAGGCTGACCAGTTCGAAGCCGCGCGGCGAATCGGGGGTCAGCGTGTAGATGAGGGCGCGGCCCCAGCCGTCCTTCGAGGACGTCGCGGCCAGCCATGCGATGCGCTTGTCCGACGCGGCGGTGAGGCGGTCGATGGAGTCCGGGTACTCGCCCTTCTCCTCGCGGTAGGCCTCGGCGATCGAGGCGAGCATGCGGATGCGCTGGCGGGTGCGTCTGGCGCGGTCTTCGTCGGTCGCGGTCTGGTCGTCGAGGCGTTCGGCCGCGGCGGGCTTGACGCCTTCGAAGAGCACGACGTCCTTGGCGTCCAGGTGCTCCTGAAGCGCCGTGTAGAAACTCTCGTCGCCGATGTGCACGGCGCCGACGAGATCGACGGTGGGGCCGCGGCCGTCGGCGGGCTCGAAGTGGCGGATGACGACTTCCATCGCGATGCGTTTGCCGCCGTCGGACTCCACGACGCGGATGAACTTTGATGCATCCTGCTGCGCGGGAGCGCGAGCGGCGGCCGGGGCCTGCGACGCCGGCTGGGACGCAGCGGCAAGGCCGGCAGCGGCTCCGAGCGCTGTGAGAATGGCGGCCAGCCGGTGGGAGAGACGCTTGGACTTGGACATCGCGGCTCCTCGTCTTGTGCCCGGGGTTGTTGCGGGCGTGGATCATCATTGGCGCGGGGCGGGGTTCATGAAGCCGCCTTGCGGCCCTGCAAGACGCCCGGAGGTTTCCCGAGTAAAGATGTGAAGAGCGCCGCCCGCCGGGCGTCGCCCCCGGCGCCGGGCCCGGCGAGCCGCCCGGCAACCTCCACAAGCACACGGACGTGATCGCGACCGACCCCAACCATCCGCTGCACCCCGCGAACATCGACCGCGAGTGGCGCCGCCTGCTGGACAACCCGGTCGGGCTGCAACGCCCGCTGGTGGTCTTCTCCGGGTGGCGGGCGCCGTGGTGGGCGGCGTGGAACACCGCCGAGCGGCTGCGCCGCCTGACGGGCGGGGCCCGCGACATGGTGCTGCCGGTGCCGTTCACCTTCCACAACTCCGTGGACGCGATGGTGCGTACGGCGATCGACCGCGTCGCCGAGGCGTGGCCGACGGACGGGCGGACGACGGTCGAGGTGGACGTCGTCGGCGTGTCGATGGGCGGGCTGATCGCGCGGGCGGCCGCGGCCCCGGCGGCAGCGCGTCACCACGGGCGGCGGCTGGCGATCGCCAACCTGTTCACGGTCTCGACGCCGCACCGCGGAGCGAAACTGGCCCGGTACATCGCACCCGACACGCCGGCCCGCGAGATGCGCACGGGGTCGGCGTGGCTGGCGCGGCTGGATGAGGCGCTGCCGTGCTGCGAGTACAACCTCGTCTGCTACACGCTGCTGAACGACCTGTGGGTCGGGGCGCGGAACACAGCGCCGGAGGGACACTGCCCGATCTGGTTCCCGGGGCGGCTGTTCGGGAACCACATCCTCGTGACGCTCGACCGGCGGATCTTCATCGACATCGCGCGACGGCTGCGGGGTGAGCCGCCCGCGGCGCGCCCGAACGGCCCGCCGCCGCACGATTGATGTGTGAGGCCAGGCTCAGGCCGCGCCGAAGACCTTCTCGCGGATGCGCCGCAGTTCGACCTCCGCGGCTTTGCCGCCGGCGCGAGCGACGGCAGCGCCGGCGTCGAACGCCTCGCGGCTGACCAGCACGGCGACGGGGGGCGGGGTCGCGGCGTGGACGGCGGCGAGTTGGGTCACGATCTGCCGCTCGCGACGGCGCAGGCGCAGGCCGCGGGCCATGCGGCGGAAGGCCCGTTCCTCCGCCGGGAGCACGCGCTCGCGGCTCCAGCGGATGAACCATGCGGCCGCGGCGGCGAAAGCGATGCAGGCGACAGCCGCCGCGGCGGTCCAGGCGGGGC
>CALAFV010000097.1 GCA_937891445.1 uncultured Phycisphaerales bacterium
GGATGACCTGCTGCACCAGCCCCGAGAAGATGCTGCCACCACCCATCGCGGCGCTGACGACGAGCGCGATGGCAGTGACGGCAAGCTGGGCGATGAAGCTCGAGACGAGCCCCGCCTGGGTGAAGGTAAAATGACGCGAAGCGGCGCGATCGCCGGTCAGGAGCGCGACGAGCCCCACGGCCGCAGCACGGGCCTCTTCGCCGTTCGGGCGCGCGCCATCGCCGAATCGTTGGCGCGCCGCGGCGCGGCCTTCGGCCTACGCCCGCGAGCCTCGCGCCTCCCAGCCTCCTAACCGCGCCGCCCGGTCTGGCGCGGCCGGTCCGGACGCGGTACACTCGCGATGGCCCGGGGGCGGGGGCCGCCACCATGACGACGATCAGCGAGCACACCGTGACCGCCCCCGCCGGCACGACCGGAGCGAAAGCGCGCCGGCTCAAGCCCTTCAGGGACGACGTGCATCCCAAGCACAAGACGTGGATCCGCGTCTACCAGGGCGACTGCCGCGACCTCATCCCGCGCATCCCCGAGTGCGCCGCGGGCAAGATCGACCTCATCTTCGCCGACCCTCCCTTCAACTGGAACCGCGCCTACGACGAGTGGGACGATGCGCTGCCGGATGATGAGTACCTGCGCTTCACCAAGCAGTGGCTCGACCTGTGCGTCCGCGCCCTGGCGCCCAACGGCTCGATGTGGGTGAACATCCCCGACGACTGGGCCGCGGAGATCGTCGTTCACCTCAAGGGCGACCGCGACGCCGACGGCAACCCGCGCGACCGCCTGCACATGGTCAACTGGTGCATCTGGCACTACCGCTTCGGCCAGAACACCACGCAGCGCTTCATCAACTCCAAGGTCCACGCACTCTACTTCGCCCGCCATTCCTCCACGCGCGTCTGGAACCCCACGGAGATCCTCGAGCCCTCCGATCGCGCCACGACGTACTTCGACCCGCGCACGCTCGACAAGGCCGACGGCATGCCCCCCGGCAAGCGCGTGCCGCTGGACGTCTGGTACGGCAAGCACTGGGGCCGCATCCAGGGGAACAACAAGGAGCGCCGGCCCAACCACGACAACCAACTCCCCGAGGCCTACCTCGAGCGCGTGATCCGCGCTTGCTCCAACCCGGGGCAGATCGTGATGGACCCTTTCCTCGGCTCCGGCACGACGGGCGTCATCGCCTACGCCCTCGGCCGCCACTTCATCGGCTGCGAGTACTCCAAGGCCAACGCGAGTTCCGCGTGGGAGCGCATCACCGTCAAGGGCCCCATCCGCCTCGGCGAGTCCCTCGGCCAGAGCACCGCGATCTTCCCCGCGCGCCGGCGGCGCACCAGGCCCGCTCAGGCCGACGAACGTTGACCCGGACCGCGCCGGGTACACTCGCGCACCGCGACGCAAGGACGCTCCCCTCGTGCCCTCCCCCACCACCAGCCAGTCCGACCTCTCCTGGGCCCGCCAACTCGCCGGGCGCTTCATCGTCTTCGAAGGCCCCGACGGCTCCGGCAAGAGCACCCAGTTCCGTCGCCTCGCCGCCCTGCTCCACGAGGCCGGCGTCCCGCTCTGCGAAGTCCGCGAGCCCGGCGGCACGCCCACCGGCGAGCGCATCCGCCAGGTTCTCCTCGACCCCGCGCTCGCGGGCATGACCGTCCGCTGCGAAACCCTCCTTTACATGGCCTCGCGCGCCGAACTGGTCGAGCGCCGCATCCTCCCCGCGCTGGCGCGGCACGAGTGCGTTCTGGCCGACCGCTTCATTCCTTCCACCCTCGCCTACCAGGGCGCCGCCGGCGGCGTTCCGGTCAGCGAGATCGCCGCCGTCGCCCGGATGGCCACGCGCGGCCTCATGCCCGACCTGGTGATCGTCTTCGACATCGACGAGGTCGCCGCCGCCCGCCGCCTCAGCCCGCTGCTGGATCGCATGGAGGCCAAGGGCGCCGCCTTCCACCGCGCCGTGCGCAAGGGCTACCTCGACCAGGCCGCTGCCGACCCCGCCCGCTACGCCGTCATCGACGCCTCCCGCTCCGAAGACGAGGTCTGGCACGCCCTCGTCAGCACGCTCCGCGAGCGTGTCCCGACGCTCCCGCCCCGACCTCAACTTTGAGCCCACCGTGACCACCGCACTCCTCTGCGCCCTGGGCGGCTACCTCGTCGGGTCGATCCCCGTCGGCCTGCTCATCGGCCTTGCCCGCGGCGTGGACATCCGCCGCCACGGCTCCGGCAACATCGGCGCCACCAACGCCGGCCGCGTCCTGGGCAAGCGCTTCGGCCTGCTCTGCTTCGCCCTCGACATGCTCAAGGGCCTGGTCCCCGCGCTGGTCTGCGGCTGGCTCCTGGGCACGCTCGGCCGCCTCGACCTGCCCCCGCAGCGGACCTTCACCTGGCTCGCCGTCGCCGCCTGCCCCATGCTCGGCCACATCTTCCCGATCTGGCTCCGCTTCAAGGGCGGCAAGGGCATCTCCACCGGCCTGGGCGTGATGCTCGGCGTGTTCCCGGTCCTCACCATCGCCGCCGCCGGCGCGGCGGGCGTCTGGGCCTTCGCCCTCCGCCTCACGCGCATGGTCGGGATCAGTTCCGTCGCCGCGGCCCTCAGCATGCCCCTGACCGTCGGGATCATCGCCTTGGCCGCTCCCGCCGCCGACGGCCGCGGGCCGCTGTGGCCCTACGCCGCGGTGACCGGCGTCCTCGCCCTCCTCACCGTCTGGACCCACCGCGGCAACATCCAGCGCACGATCGCCGGCACCGAGCCCCGCATCGGGGCCCGTTCCCACCGCGACCAGCCCCGCGGCACACCCGCCGACTCCCGATAACCACGCCGCCGCGCCCCCGCACAACCCGAACCTGGGTGTCCGAGAACCGCCCGCAGACGGCGAACCTGGGTCAATCCGCGCGTCTAGGTCGCCGATCTTCCCCCTGACCCGGGCGGTGTTCGGGCCCCGCGGCGCTCCGCCGCGACCGGCCGAAACCGATGCTCTCTTGCTCGAGCGACACCGCTCGCGCGGGGGCCGGGGACGCTGGAGTTCGGTTTATGACGACGAAGTTGCGGCTGTGGCGGGGGGATTCGGACGGCCAGACTCAGGAGGAGGTGCGCACGCTGCGCTTCCCCGTCGAGGCGGTCGCCGCCATG
>CALAFV010000098.1 GCA_937891445.1 uncultured Phycisphaerales bacterium
GCCGCCGTTCCGTGGCGGATTGACCCTTCCCCGGCGGCCGCGACCCCCCCGCCGCAGGCCCGATCCGACCCCCGGAACGTATCATCGCCCCTCCCCCTCGGCCCACCTCCCCTCCAAAAGAAAGGATCCGCCATGGCCTTCGAAATCCAGGACGTCCACGCCCGCCAGGTCCTCGATTCCCGCGGCAATCCGACCGTCGAGGTCGAGGTCGGCCTCGGCTCCGGCGTCGTCGCCCGTGCCGCGGTCCCGTCCGGGGCCTCCACCGGCGAGAACGAGGCCGTCGAACTCCGCGACGGCGATGCGTCCCGCTACCTCGGCAAGGCGGTGACCAAGGCCGTGGCCAACGTCAACGACCGCATTGCCCCGATGGTCGAGGGGATGGACGCCCGCAAGCAGGAGGAGATCGACCGCGCCATGCTCGCCATGGACGGGACGCCGAACAAGTCGGAACTGGGCGCCAACGCGATCCTCGCCGTGTCGATGGCCGTCGCCAAGGCCGCGGCGGAGGCCTGCGGCCTGCCGCTCTACCGCTACCTCGGCGGCACGGGCGCCAAGGTCCTCCCGGTGCCGATGTTCAACATCCTCAACGGGGGCAAGCACGCCGACAACAACGTGGACTTCCAGGAGTTCATGATCCAGCCCTGGGGCTTCGACAACTTCGAGGACGCCCTCCGCGCCGGCGTCGAGATCTACCACACCCTCAAGAAGGTTCTGCACGACAAGGGCCTCTCCACCGCCGTCGGCGACGAGGGCGGCTTCGCCCCCAACCTCAGGACCAACGAAGAGGCCCTCCAGGTCATCCAGCAGGCCGTCGAGAAGGCCGGCTACGACTGGGGCCGGCAGATCTTCGTCGCCCTCGACCCCGCCACCAGCGAACTGTGGAACGAGGCCGCCAAGCAGGGCAAGCAGGGGTACTGCTTCTTCAAGAGCGACAAGTCCCGCATCGCCTCCAGCGAGGAGATGATCCAGATCTGGGCCGACTGGTGCGCCAAGTACCCGATCCGCTCCATCGAGGACGGCCTGGCGGAGAACGACTGGGAGGGGTGGCGCAAACTCACCGCCAAACTCGGCGGCACGACGCAACTGGTCGGCGACGACCTGTTCGTGACCAACCCCAAGTTCCTCGCCCGCGGCCTCAAGGAAGGATGCGCCAACGCGATCCTCGTGAAGGTCAACCAGATCGGCACGCTCTCGGAGACCTTCGACGCGGTGAACCTCGCGATGCGCAACCGCTACGCCGCGGTCCTTTCCCACCGCTCCGGCGAGACCGAGGACGCGACGATCGCCGATATCGCCGTCGCGACCAACTGCGGCCAGATCAAGACCGGGGCGCCGGCGCGGAGCGACCGGAACGCGAAGTACAACCAACTTCTGCGCATCGCTGAGGACCTGGGCGATACCGCGGTGTACGGGTCGGTCACCTGGAACCGGTGAGCCGCCCCGGAGGCGCGAAGGAAAGGGACGGAAAGAGTTGGCCCGCCCCGAAAGGGGCGGTGGAAATGGTGCGGCGCGTGTGGATGTTCCTCCGCCCCTTCGGGGCGGCGTCGTGAAGAAGGTACACAACAGTCTTGAGTGCATCGTTTGCACGGGTTTCGCTCGCCCGCCTGCGGGGGGCTTCGCTTCACCCGTGGCTGCATTCCTGCGCCCCTTCGGGGCAGTGAGTTGTGGACGTGGGCGGTCGGGATTGCGTTTGTTGCTTGCACTCGGGTTACCGGGAGGGCGTGCTAGCCGGATTCGCGGGTGGGGAGGAGCGCTTTGAGCAACTGGTCGATGATGGGCTCCGCCTGATCCGGGGGAGTCTGGGCGAGTTGCTGGAGGAGGTTCGCGATGCCCGGGTCCGAGAGGTTCACGGACTCGGGGGCGACGGAGAGGATGCCGTGAAGAACGGAAGCGGGACCGGAAGAAGACGCGGCATCCTCGGGAGCGTCGTCGGGTGAAGCGGGGGTAGGCGGCTCCGCGTTGGTGTCGGCGCTGCGCAGCGAAGTGGGAGTGGGAGAGACCCGGAGGTGTGTGTCGCAGCGTCCTGTGGGCGTCGCGGACCCCGTGAGCGTCGCGGGAGAAGGAGGATGGGAAGGCGCATCCGAAGGCCGCGCGCTTGCGGCGTTCGTGGTGGTGGCGCGGGGGCGCGTGGGGCCGGGAGTGAACCTGGAGAGACGGGCGAGGAGGGCGGCGGCCTTGCGGGCCGTCTCGTCGCGCCGGTGGGCGTGGTCGGGGGAGGCCGGGGCGCTGGGCGCGGCGTTGTCGCCGCCGCCGGACGTCGAGACATAGTCCTTCAGGATCGTCGTGAGGGTCTGCACGACGAGGGGGAGGGCCTCGGTCGCGACGAGGCGGACGCGGCGGGCCGCGAGGGCTTCGATCGCGTCGAGCCGGGCGGCGATCTCGGGTTGGCTGAGCCAGAGGGTCAGAGCGGGGAGAGAAACGCCGGCCTCGGCGGCGATGTCGGAGAGGGAGCGGCCGCCGGGATTGGCGATGAGGGCGAGGAGGTGGTCGGCCTCGTCGGGAGTTGGAGAGAAGGCTTGGGCAACCATGCGGAAGGATAATGTACGGATTGGGGCGGTTGGTGTCAATGGGGATTGGCGGATTTTGTACGGTCGTCTGTAAGTCGTTGAGGCGTGGGGTGTTGCGCCGGGGGGGCAGAATCCGAGTGTGCGAGAGGGGGCGTGTTCCGCCGCCATCGTTCAGAGGCGGGAGTTCGACCTTGCGTCTTCACCGAGTCCGATGGCGTGCTCCGCTGCTGCCGGGAGCGGACGGCTCAAGCCCAGTTTTGTTGATCCCATTGCAGTTCGCGGCTTCGGCTCACGGCGGGAGGGGCGAAGGGGCCGTGCGCGGTCGCGAGTGGCTGGTCGGTGAGGGCGGGCGTGGCGCACTGCCCGGCCTCTACGCCGCGGCGTCTATGGTTCGGGCATATGCCCGAGTCCTCACCCACCGTCGCCCGCCGCACGACTCTCCACAAGGGCAGGAAGTTCGACTTCGAACTGGTCACGACCGAGGTCGCGCCCGGCCGGACGCTCACGCGCGAGGTCGTCCGCCATCCCGGCGCGGTTCTCATCCTCCCCGTCCTCCCCGACGGGCGGATTGTCCTCATCCGCAACCGCCGCATCGCCGTTGACGCCTGGCTGTACGAACTTCCGGCCGGCACGCTCGAGCCGGGGGAAGACCCGGCCGACTGCGCCCGGCGCGAACTGGAAGAGGAGACGGGCTACCGTGCCCAGCGCATGGACCCGCTGGTGACGTTCTACACCACGCCCGGCCTCACCGATGAGAAGATGCGGGCCTTCGTCGCCACGGGCCTCACCTCCGTCGGCCAGGCGCTGGAAGAGGATGAGAACATCGAGGTCCACCCGACGCCCATCCCCGACGTTCTCGCCATGATCGACCGCGGCGAACTCGTGGACGGCAAGAGCATCCGCGCCCTGCTGCTGGCGCTGCGGCGCGGGCTCCTGCGCGAGG
>CALAFV010000099.1 GCA_937891445.1 uncultured Phycisphaerales bacterium
CGGCGTGTTGAAGTAGCCGCCGAGGCCGAAACTCTGGTCGCCGCCGAGCATGATGAAGCCGCCGCCGAAGTCCTGCACGTAGGTCTTGATCATCTGCATCTGGCGCATGCTCAGGCGGTCGGCGGGGACGTTGCTGAGGATCATCGCGTCGAAGCCGAGCAGGTCGTCCAGCGACTGCGGCACGCCGGAGGCGGGTCGGGTCTCGACGCGCACGCCCTCGAGTTGAAGGGCCCCGGAGAGGTAGGACTGCTGTCCCTCGTCGGCGTCCACGTAGAGCACGCGCAGTTCGCCCGGCACGATGACCAGCGAGCGGACGGTGTTGTTCTCGGCGCGCGTGTCGCCCCCTTCGGCCGCGCGCACCGCGACCTC
Organism: uncultured Phycisphaerales bacterium; assembly: GCA_937891445.1. GTDB lineage: Bacteria > Planctomycetota > Phycisphaerae > Phycisphaerales > UBA1924 > CALAFV01. The sequence goes on from CALAFV010000099.1 coordinate 370, forward strand.
GACGGTGTGGAAGCCCTTGTCGCGGAAGTAGAGGCCGGGGATGCGGACGGTGTTGTCGCCGGGGCGCAGGGCGTGGGCGAACTCGGCGACGGCGTAGCCGTCGCGGAAGACGGCGATGCGGGCGTCGGTCTGCGTCGTGCTGGCGATGCGGAGGTCTGCCGAGAAGGCCTGGTTCACGCGGACGTCCGCGGGGACCGACAACTCCGCCGCGGCGACCTCCGGCGGCGCGGGACGGTCCATCGCCACCGTGTGCACCTCGCAACCGGCCGCCAAGGCCGAATCCAGCGCCGCGGCCCAGTCGCCGCGCGTGAAGTTGGCGTCGGTGAAGAGGTAGAGGACGCGGCTGTCGCCCGTGCCGCCGCAGTTGAGGGCCAGGCGGAGGGCGGCGCGGGCGTCGGTGTGGTCGCCGGCGACCTGGGTGCGGAAGGACTCGACCGCGGCGATGCGCCGGTCGATCTCGGCGAGTTCTTCGCTTGTTGCGCCGCGGGAGAGGAGGCCGGCGCGCTGCGTGTGCAGGTCGGGCAGGATCGTTTCGTGCAGCAGCAGGTCGCGCTGCTCATCGTTCCAGCCGTCCCACTGGGCCGCGGGTCCCAGCAGCAGGCGCGGGCGCTCGCCGAAGGCGATGAGGCTGATGCGGTGGGCGCTGCCGCGGCCGAGGGCGTCGCGCGCGAGGCGGTCGATGTCGGCCATCGCGGCCTCGATGTTGTCGCGATCGACGGAGCGGGAGGCATCCAGCAGGAAGATGACGTGCTGGCCGTCGGCGGCGCGGAGCCACACCGGGCGGGAGATCGCCCCCAGCAGCAGGACGAGCACGGCGATGCGCAGCAGCACGCTGGCGCGGCGGGCCGCGGGGGAGAGGTGGGCGTAACTCTTGCGCGCAAGCCACCCGACCCAGACCAGGAGGACCGGGAGCGTGAGCCAGATCCACGCCGCCTCCATCCGCATGCGTTACTCCGTCCACCTGAAATGGAAGGTCAGCCACTCCAGCGCCACCAGCAGCGACGCCGCGACCGCCAGGGCGAGCCACGGCATTGTGCCCAGGAGCCGGCCCGAGAGCACCAGCGCCTCGGCCGGGTCCCCCGGCGCGGCGACGGGGGCGATGCGCGACTCCCCGGCGTCGCCGATGTTCACCGACGCCAGCGCCACCTCGTCGCCGATCCGCACGCGCAGCGCCCCCGGCCGCTGCGTGCCGGTGAAGAGGAACCGGGCGTTCTCGACCGGCAGGTCCGCGGGCTCGGCGGCCGCGCCCGCGTTCACAGCCGTCAGCGTCACCGACGTGACTTCCGGCGGCAGCGGGCGCGCGGGCCGCACCGGTTCGCCGACGCGGTACTCCGGCCGCAGCCACGACGCCCCGCCGGCGTGCAGGTACGCCACGGCGTTGCGCAGCAGCAGCGGGAAGGCGTTGCGGAAGGGCATGTCGCTCTCGAGCACGTTGAACGCCAGGCACAGCGACCGGCGCCCCGGGTCCTCGGCGAGGAAGATCAGCGGGTCGCCGTCGCCGGTGTGGGCGAGGACCGTTGCGCCCGGCGCGAGCGTGACGCGCTGCGCCGCCGCGAGGCGCACGCCCTGGACGCTGATGTGCTGCGTCAGCGGGTGGGCCCGCGAGGAGAGGAACAACTGCGGTGTTTCGATGCTGCCCGATGCCGCCGCGGGGATCTCCTTGGGCCACGCGTTGATGAAGACGAAGCGGCCGGAGGCGGGCAGCGCCGGCGGGGCGCAGTTGTTGAAGATCACCAGGTCCGGCGCGCGCAGCGTCGGCTGGCCCTCCGCTCCCCCCAACGCCGCGAGGGCCTGCTCGTACTGCTGCGGCGCGAGCGTCAGGCTCTCTTCCGCCCAGACCAGCGCGTCCATCGATCCCAGGGCCTGCTCGAAGAAGAACGCCTCATCGGGCTCGGTGATGAGCCAGACGACCGCGGGGCGGATCGGCTCCAGCGTGGCGTATGCCTCATCATCGAGCGCCAGCGCATCGGGACGGTCCAGGACGGCCCGCAGCACCGCGCCCTCCTCGGCGGCGGGGGCGTCGATCACGACCGTCTTCTCCCACACCTCCCCGGGGCCGACGCTGACCAGTTCGACGGAGTGGGCGCTGCCGTCGAGTTCCAGGGTCACGCGCGTGTCCACGTGCTCGTCCGAGTCGTTGACGACGCTGATGAGCACATGGTGGTTGCCGTTCTGGCGGTGCGAGCGTGCCGCGAGGCGCGTGATGCCGAGGTTGTCGCGCGTGCGCCCGACGGGCCAGTGGACGATCCGCTCGTCGGTCTCCGCCAGGCGCGTCACGGTCCCGGCGGCGCCGTCGGAGATGACGACGATGCACGGGTCGGACTTGCCGGCCAGCAGTTGCCCTGCCAGTTCGACCGCCGCCGCGACGTCGCCGGCGCCCGCGAAGGGCGCGATCGCGGATGCCGCGGTGCGCACGGCCCTGGCGTCGTAGGTCCAGGCCTGGAGCACGCGAGGCTCGGCGGCGGCCTCGATGAGCAGCCACTCGTCGCTCACCGGGCGGCGGGTCGTGAGGTTCTCCAGGGCGCGCCGGGCCAGGTCGAGGCGGGACACCCGCGCGTCGCCGCCGCCGTCGTCCTCCAGCGCCTGCATGCTCGCGGAGTTGTCGATCACCACCGCGATCGCGCGCGGCTTGACGCGACCGAGCGCCAGGATCGGGTTGCCCAGCGCCAGCACGAGGCACGTCACGATCGCCAGCCACAGCAGCATGGAGAGGAGGCGCTTGAGGCGGTCGAAGAGCGAGTGGACCTTGGTGCGGCCGGCAAGTTGGAGCCAGAAGTCCAGGGCCGGGACCGTCTGCTGCCGCCGCTTGATCTTCAGCAGGTACAGCGCCACGACGCCCGCGCCGATGAGCCCGAACCACAGCGCCCACGGGGCCAGCAGGCTCATGCCAGCAGCCTCCCGTGCTGAAGGACGCGCCGGATGAACTCGTCGAACGCGACGGTCGTGTGGACCTGGTCGTAGCCGATGGAGTACTTCATGCTGTAGCGGCGGAGCGCCGTGCCGAACTCATCGAAGGCCGTCTTGTAGCGGCGGAGCATGCTGTCGGTGACGGTCAGGTCCTGGTGGACGCGCGACTCGGTGTCGATCAGGCGCAGTTCGCCGCGGATCGGCGGGTCCAGTTCCCAGGGGCTGACCAGTTGCATGACGTGGATCTGGTGGCGGAGGAAGCGCAGGCGGTCCATCGCGGCCCGCGCCTGCTCCAGGCCGTAGAAGTCCGAGAGCACCACCACGAGTCCCGGGCGGCGGACGCGGGAGATGAACATCTGCACCGACTTCTGGAAGTCCGTCTTCCCGCCGGCACGGAGGTTGGTGAGGAAGTCGAGCACGCGGAAGATCTGGCCCTTGCCGCGGAGCCGGTCGCGCGACGGGAGCAGGCCGTCGCCGAAGGGGACGACGCTCGCCGAGTCCATGTGCGAGAGGCCGATGTACGCCAGGGCCGCGGCGATGCGGCGAGCCTGGTCGAACTTGCTGGGCTCGCCGAAGTCCATCGAGCCTGAGGTGTCCAGGAGGAGCCAGAGGTCGAGTTCCTCCTCCTGGCGGAAGAGTTTGACGAACAGGTCGCCGAGGCGCGCGTAGGCGGTCCAGTCCACGGTGCGGGGGTCGTCGCCGGGCGTGTACTCGCGGTAGTCGCGGAACTCGATGCTGGCGCCCTTCTTGACGCTCGGGCGCAGGGCCTGACGGCGCGAGAAGACCAGTTGCCTCGCGATGAGGCTGAGGCACTCGAGTTTCTTCAGGAAGTCCTTGTCGAACAGCGGCTGGCTCATCTGGCGCGTGCCCTGCCCCCCCCGCCCGCCCCCCACTTGGGTCGCTGTCGGTCAGACCGCCGCCGGCTCGGCGACGGACTCCAGGAGGCTTTCGAGAATCCGGTCGCTGCTGATCCCCTCGGCCTCGGCCTCGAAGTTGCGGATGATGCGGTGGCGCAGCGCCGGGCGGGCGACCTCGCGGATGTCCTCGCAGGAGACGGTATAGCGGTCGGCCAGCAGCGCCCGCACCTTCGCGGCCAGGATGAGCGACTGCACGCCGCGCGGGCTGACGCCGTAGCGGACGAACTGCCGGGTCATCGGCGTGGCGTGCGTGTTCTCCGGGTGCGTGCCCAGGGCGATGCGGGCTGCGTAGCGCTGGACGAACTCGGCGACCATGACCTGCCGCACCGTGGCCTGCATGCGCCCGATCTGCTCGCGGTCCAGCACCGGCTTGACCTCCGCCGCGGCGTCGCCGGTCGTGCGCTCGATGATCCCCAGCAGTTCCTCCTCCCCCTGCGGGCGGACGTCGATCTTGAAGAGGAAGCGGTCGATCTGCGCCTCGGGGAGCGGGTAGGTCCCTTCCATCTCGATGGGGTTCTGCGTCGCCAGGACCCAGAAGGGCTCCGGGAGCGGGTGGGTCTTGCCGCCGACGGTGACGCAGCGCTCCTGCATCGCCTCCAGGATCGCGGACTGGGTCTTGGGGGTGGCGCGGTTGATCTCGTCGGCGAGCACCAGGTTCGCGAAGATCGGCCCCGGCTGGAAGCGGAAGACACGCCCACCG
>CALAFV010000100.1 GCA_937891445.1 uncultured Phycisphaerales bacterium
CGCCGCCCAACCCGAGCCGGTCGCCGCCGCGACGCCCTCCCACGCCGCGGCCGACGCCCCGGCCCCCAAGTAGCGGGCGCCGGGGACCACCGCGGCCGATGCCCCTCCGGGACCGGCTGCGCCCCCTCTCCCTGCCCGTATACTCCGGCCATCATGGCCCCCCGTCCGTGCCGCACCATCGCGATGATCAACCAGAAGGGCGGCGTCGGGAAGACGACGACGACCGTCAACCTCGCCGCGGGGATCGCCGCCCACGGCCGGCGCGTCCTGGTCGTGGACATGGATCCCCAGGCCCACGCGACGCTGCACCTGGGCGTCGATCAGCCGCCCGCGGCGGACGGAGACGGGCCCGCCGCCCCCGGCTCCCCCACTGTCTACGACCTTCTCGTTGACACCGCGCTGGACCCCGCCGACGCGCTCCGCGTTGCGCGGTCGTTCGACAACGGCGGCGCGGTGGACGTCCTGCCGGCCGAAACCGACCTGGCCGCGGCGGAGACCGAACTGGCCCACGAGGCCGACCGCCTCTCCCGCCTGCGCACGGCCCTGGCGACGCTCCAGACCACCGACCGCGCGTACGACTTCGTCCTGATCGACTGCCCCCCGTCGCTGGGGGTGCTGACGCTCAACGCCCTCGCGGCTGCCCGCGAGGTCTTCATCCCGATGCAGGCCCACTTCCTGGCGCTGCAGGGCGTCGGTAAACTCCTGGAAACCGTCTCGGCCGTGGCCCGATCGGTCAACCCCCGGATCTACGTCACCGGCGTCATCCTTTGCATGCACGAGACCAGCACGACGCACACGAAGGAGGTCGTCGCGGACCTGGACTCGTTCTTCCAGGCGGCCCGGGAGCAGGATGTGCCGTGGAAGGCGGCCCGCGTCTACCGGCCCGCGGTGCGCCGCAACATCAAACTCGCCGAGTGCCCCAGTTTCGGCAAGACGATCTTCGACTATGCCCCCACCTGCCCCGGGGCGCAGGACTACCGCGCCCTGGCCGAGGTGCTTGTAAACGAGTGGGACCGCCTCAGGGCCCGCGTGGCCGAATCGGCGCCAGCCGCCGCGGCCCCGCAGGTGGCGGTGCGGCCGCCGGTCCCGTCCGAGGCGACGGCGTGAGCCCCGCATGAGCCGGCTTCTGCCCGTCTTCGTCCTCTACGCCCTGGTCCTCTTTGTCGCCACGCACTGGCCCAATCTGCGGATCGAGTCCGACGTCATCGAGCGACCGGACTTGCTGATCCACCTCGGGGCGTTCGGCCTGTGGGCCCTGCTCCTCCAACTCACCGGCCTGCTCGGCCCGCCGCGCTCGCCTCGCACGGCGCTGAAGACCTTCGGCGTAGGCGCGCTGTACGCCGCCGTGGACGAGTCCTCACAGGCGATCCCCATCCTCGGCCGCACGGCCGTTTGGGATGACTACGTCGCGAATGTCGTCGGCGTGGCCCTTGGCGCTGCGGCGGGGTGCGTGGCGGCTCGTCTGGTGCTCCGTGCCGCCGCATCCGACCGCGTGCAAGGGGCCCAACCGCCTGCGGAGTGACGCTACCCTCTTTCCCCAATGGCCCACCACCACGCTCCGCCAACCGGCTTCCACGGCCCGCGCTGCTGGGTCCTCTCCGCGCTGGTCGGCGCGGTCCTGGGGTTCCTGATCTCGCTCGTCCTGCCCCCGCCCGCGCCGGACGCGCACGACGACGGCCCCGAGGCCCCTTCGACGCGCGTCTTTGAGAAACTCCCCAACGGCTCGGCCTACGAGCGACTCCCGTCCGGTGCGGCCGTCCCGCTGCCGCCCGACGCGGAGATCTCCCACACACTGCCCGTGCCGCAGCCGTCCAGAGCCGACAGCCACGCCCCCGGACCCGAGGCAGAGCACAGCGCGGCCGCGCACGCGGACACCGACCATCACGCGCCCGCCCCCGCGCTCTCCCCCCTCCTGATCATTCCGTTCGCCGTGATGTTGCTGAGCATCGCGATGATGCCGTTCATCAGCGAGCGGGTCTGGGCCGTGCACTACCCGGACTTCGCCTTCTTCCTCGGCGCCCTGATGCTCACGTACTACCTCGCCGCGCTGGGCGCGTACGGCCGCGAGCAGATGCTGCACGTGGCGCTGGAGTACTACGCCTTCATCGCGCTGATCGGAGGTCTCTTCGTCGCCTCCGGCGGGATCCTCATCGACGTACGAGGCCGGCCGTCGCCCGCTCTCAACACCGCCCTGCTGGGCTTCGGCGCGGTGATCGCCAACATCGTCGGGACCACCGGCGCCTCGGTGCTGCTGATCCGCCCCTTCATGCGCCTCAACCGCGGCCGCCTCCGGCCCATCCACGTCATCCTGTTCATCTTCATCGTCTCGAACTGCGGCGGATGCCTGACGCCCATCGGCGACCCGCCGCTGTACTTGGGCTTCCTCCGCGGCGTGGACTTCTTCTGGACGCTGCGCCACCTCTGGCCCATGTGGCTCACGTGCGTCGGCCTGCTGCTGGCGATCTTTTTCATCATCGACTCCCGCATTGGCCCGGCCCCGCGCGACCCGGCGCACGACCTGGTGCTCAACGGCTGCGAAACGCCCGCGCCGGCCGGCTCCGACGCATCCGAGCGATTCTCCATCAGCGTCCGCGGCGTGACGGCGATGGTCGCCCTGGCGCTCATCGTCGCCGGCGTCTTCATCGATCCCATCCTCGGCCCGCGCCTCGGTCTCGCGGGCGTCCCGATCGGCCCCACGTTCCAGATCCTCGTCGCCGCGACGGCCTGGCGGCTGGCCCCGCGCGAGATCCACGACGCCAACTCCTTCAACTTCCACCCCGTGAAAGAGGTCGGCTTCCTCTTCATCGGCATCTTCCTGACGATGGCCCCGGCGCTGGCGTACCTCCAGGCCCACGGCGCGGAGTTGGGCCTCCGCACCCCGACGCAGTACTACTTCGCGACCGGCTCGCTTTCCGCGTGCCTCGACAACGCCCCCACCTACCTCAACTTCCTCCAGGCCGCGTTCGGCATGCTGCATCTCCCGCTCGACCCGGAAGGGATCGAGCGTTTCACACAGGCCACGTACCTGATCACGTCGCCGGGGGCCGAGGCCGGCTTCTCCCTCCACGGCAGCACGCTGCTGGCCGCAATCTCCCTCGCCGCCGTCTTCTTCGGAGCCATGACCTACATCGGCAACGGCCCCAACTTCATGGTCAAGGCCATCGCCGAATCGGCCGGTCTGAAGATGCCGAGTTTCTTCGGGTATCTGGTTCTGGCTTTGGCGCTCCACCTGCCCGTCCTGGTGCTGGTCTGGGCCGTGTTCCTGACTTGACGGCCGCGCCGGTCGCTCGCCGATACTCCCCCCGTGCCCCCGCAGCCGACCACAGCCTCCGCCGCATCCCCCACCACCGGCACACTGGCGGGCGCGGTCCGGTCAACCGCCCTGGTCACGCTCGGCTCCCGCTTCGGCGGCCTGATCCGCGACGTGCTCATCGCCCGCGTCTTCGACGTCGGACCGGTGCAGTCGGCGTTCCAGTTCGCCTTCGCCGTGCCGAACATGTTCCGGCGGCTCTTCGGCGAGGGCGCCCTGGCCGCGGCCTTCCTGCCCGAGTACACCGACGCGACCAAGTCGCCTGACTCCGCCGACGCCGACCGCCTCGCGTCGCTGACCATCGCGGCCCTGGGGCTGATCACCGGGGCGCTCACGGTCATCATCGAACTGGTCCTGCTGGCGCTGATCCTGCTGCTGCCGCAGGACCCGGTGCGTGACCTGTCGCTGCGCCTGGTGATGGTCATGTTGCCGTTCATGCCGCTGATCTGCATCGCGGCGATCCTCGCGGCGATGCTCCAGGTGCACGGCAAGTTCGGCGCCGCGGCGACCGGCCCCCTGCTGCTCAACGGCTTCATCGTCGCCGCCGCGGCGTACTTCCTCATCACGGGCCAGGCCGGAGGCGAGGGGACCGCCTACGCCATCGGCGCCGCGGCGGTCCTTTCGGGCGTGAGCCAGTGCCTGTGGTTCACGAGGCTGCTGCGCCCGCACGCACGCTGGACCACCGCCTGGCAGGCCGCACGCCCGCGCGCTGCCCGGATGCTCCGCCGGTTCGTCCCCGTGATGATCGGGCTGGGCACACTGCAACTGGCCGCCTTCATCGACTCCTTCATCGCCATGTACCCCAACCTCGTGGGGCCGACCATCGCGGACGTGGCGTACCCCCTCGACCAGGCCGCCAACGGCCTGCTCGCCCTCACGCAGCGCCTCTACCAGTTCCCGCTGGGCGTCTTCGGCGTCGCTGTCGCCACGGCCGTGTTCCCGCTGCTGGCTCGCACGAAGGACGACGCTGCCGCGTTCGCAGACATGCTCCACCGCGGGCTTCGCCTCAGCCTCTTCATCGGCCTGCCGGCTTCCGCCGGGCTGGCGCTGGTGCGCACGGATGCGTTGGGCGTGCTGTACACCGGCGGCTCCCGCGGCTTCTCCCCCGAGGACCTGGCCCCCGGTTCGGCCATCCTGCTCGGCTACGCGGCGGGCGTGTGGGCCTACTCGCTCCACCACCGCTTTACCCGCGCGTTCTACGCGCGGGGCGACACGCGCACGCCGATGGCGGTCTCCATCGGGTGCGTCGGATTCAACCTCACGCTCAACCTCGTGCTCATCTGGCCGCTCCGCGAAGCGGACCTCGCCTGGGCCACCTCGGCCGCCGCGGCCGTTCAGTGCTTCGTCCTCGGCGTGCTGGCGCACCGGCGCCTGGGCGTTCGCGTGCTTGATGCCCCGACGCTTGGCGCGATCGCCCGCACCGGCGGCGCGACGCTCGCGATGGCCGCCGCCGCCGCCGGCACGTTGCTGCTGGCGCCGGAAGCCGCGGGCTGGAGCGGCCACGTGGTGCGCCTCGCCGCCGCGTGCATCGTCGGCGCGGGCGCGTACGCCGCCATTGCCCGCGTGGCCCGGGCGCCCGAACTGACGTGGCTGCTGCACCGCCGCACGGCGTGAAGGCGGCGCAAGGCTGTTCTCATCGTCGCGAAGCGCCGGCGCCGCTGCCCACACGAAACCGAGCGTGGCATAAGCCGGTTTTCGCCCGGCCGCTTTGGGAGCGCTGGTACGATCCCGTGGACCGGCCAACGAAAGGGGGAAGGCCATGAACGCAAAGACCAGTGAAGCCCGACGCCTCGCGTTGCTCCTGGGAGCCGTCGGCGCAGGGTGGGCCATGATGCTCGCCGGCTGTAACACCGTCGAAGGCGTCGGCGAGGACGTCGGCGCCGCGGGCCGGGGGATCAGCAACGCCGCCGACGAAACCCAGGACGCGATCTTCGAAGAGGACAACGAAAACTACCGCTGAGCCGGCTCAGGGGCGCGGGGGCCGCCGCACCGCGGCGTGTGGCGCGGACAGCGAAAACGAGGGGGACGCCCGGACGGCCCGAAGACCCGGCCGGCCGGGCCATCCCCCTCCACGTTCACTTGGTGCGGCCCGGGAGCCAATGATGCTGGCCCATGGCCCGCATCGACCTCTCCGGCAAGCCCATCGCCATCACAGGGGCATCCAGCGGCATCGGCGCCGCCACCGCGATCGAGTGCGCCCGCGCCGGGATGCCCGTTGTCCTGGGCGCCCGCCGCGTGGACAAACTTGAAGCCGTCGCCAACATCATCACCGCCGCGGGCGGCCGCGCCGCCACGGTGGCGATGGACGTCACCAAACCGGATGACTGCCGGCGGCTCATCGACGAGACCGTCGCCCGCTTCGGCTCGGTGTACGCGGTCTTCGCCAACGCCGGCTACGGCCTGGAGGCGCCCATCGCCGAGATGACCGACGAGGCGATGCGTCAGATCTTCGAGACCAACTTCTACGGCACGCTCAACACCATCGCCCCCGCGCTGCCGCGGATGCTCGAGGCCCGCAGCGGGCACATCCTGATCTGCTCCTCGTGCCTCGCGAAGATGACGCTCCCCTACTACGGCGCCTACTCCGCGACGAAGGCCGCGCAGAACCACATCGGCCGCGCCATGAACCTGGAACTTCGCCACAAGGGGGTCCACGTCTCGACGGTGCACCCGATCGGGACGCGCACCGAGTTCTTCAACACGGTGCAGAAACTCAACGGCGGCATCAAGATCGTCGAGCACACGCCCGACCGCTTCATGCAGCCTCCGGAGCGCGTCGCCCGCGCGATCGTCCGCTGCCTGCGGCGGCCGCGCCCGGAAGTATGGACCAGCCGCTTTGTCCGCCTCGGCATGGCCTTTTGCAATGCCTTCCCGGGCGTGGAAGACCGCTGGATCCGGTGGATGCTCGAGCGGCGGCGGCGCAACCTCGGCCTGCCCGAGGACTGACCCCCCGCCCCACCCCGGCCGCTCGGCTACTCCTCGCGCACCCAGTACGCCTCCGGCACCGGGATCATGGCCCCGCGCCCCTCGCGCTCGAAGACGAGTTCCCCCGTCGGCGCCCGGCGCACGCGGACCATGTACGGGCTCGGTGGGGCC
>CALAFV010000101.1 GCA_937891445.1 uncultured Phycisphaerales bacterium
CCGCCGACGAACCCGTCCTCGAACAGGCACAGGAACTCGAAGTTGGTCTGGAGCACCCTCGACCAGGGCCTGCGGGTACATCGACGGCGACGGGTCCGTCCTGACGAGCGGCATGGCCCCGATGTCGCGGGGACGCCTCCCGCCCGGCATCGGGTCGAACTCGGGATGGTTCTGGTTGTCGTACTTCATGATTGTGCTTCTGGTGTTGAATATCCCGTGAACGGACGGGCCGACCAACTGCTACGCCGCAGCGTAACGGCCCGGCTTGCGACGGACGGCGTAGGCAGCGGTGAAACAGCGTTGCAAAGTGGATCTGCATGGTCCTTTGCGTCAATGAGGTCACGCAACTCGGGGGGATCCCAATGCGGCCAAGGGACTTGCATCGATCTGTGCGCGGTGCGCCCAGGCTGGCGCATGGCGGACCCGAACTTGTTGAAGGCTCTGAAGAACTTCCAGTTTGCAGACTGGCGTCGTGCTCATCGAGACGCTCGTATCGATCTGAGCGGTACGGATTTGCGTGAGTTGTGGTATGGCCTACCAACGGATTTGCGTGGCGCTGACCTTTCAGAGACCTCATTGCCTTCCATGATCAATGGAACATGCTTCTCGGGTACTGTGCTTGTGAGATGCAATGCTGAGCCAAGGCCAGGAATGAATGACGTTCGAGAGCCGGGATAAGAAGGAAGGAGCATCGCGGCTACGGGCAACCGGTGTAGGGGATCAGGGCCTCGACGTGCGAGAGCCAGGTGGTCAGCATCGTGCTGATGTCGGTGGAGTTCGTCGCGCCGTCGCAGTTCATATCGGCGTCGGCGGTGCTGTTGGTGACGGCGGCGAGCCAGGCGGTGAGGTACGCGCTGATGTCGGCGGAGTTGACCGCGTTGTCGCGGCTGAAGTTGCCGACGCACTGGCACATGTCGAGGACGCCGTCGGGGCCGCCGGTCGTGCCGGCGGGGATGTCGGCGGTCCAGCAGTCCAGCGCGGGGTTGTTGACGACTTCGAGGAAATCGTCGATGCCGTTGGCGTTGCAGTCGCTCGCCCCCTCGCCGACAACCTCGAAGCGGAACCACAGCACGTCGTACGCGCTGTCGCGCACCGCGCTGACCTGGTGGACGCCCGCGGCGTCGGTGACGGCCAGCGAGCAGTCCGCCGCGGGGGTGGCCGCGGAGGTGGTGACCACGCCGGGGAAGTCGTGCACGGGGCCGGCGCGGAAGTCGTCGTCGCACGGGCTCGTGCGGCTGGTGGCGAGGTTCGTGCCCGAGACGGCGAGGTAGTACGTCCCGGGCGGGAAGCGGCGGACAAGGAGGCTCTGCGACGTTGCGCCCGAGCCGCCGGCGTGGGCGGACTCATCGTCGTTGCCGTAGCCGCGGATGGGGTTGAGATCGGCGTCGAAGACCCACAGGTCCGTGTTAGTATCGTGCCCCTGCCCGATCGTCGAGAACGCGATGTCCCCCGCGGCGAATGGACCGATCTGCGCCGGCTCGACGGGCTGGGTCTGGAGCGTGGCCTCGTACGGCGCGGTGGTCACCGACGTGCCGGTGATGCGGAAGATGATGCGCTCGCCCTTGCCGAAGCCGTACCACTGGAGATACCGCGGCGGGTCGGTGACGAGGCTGGTGGCCTGGAGGAGCGCATCGCCCGTGCCGACCTCGCCGACGGGGCCGGGCCACGGGCCGGGGTCGGCGGGGACCTGCGGCGAGCCGCGGAGGTTGCCGATGTGCCCGCTGGGGGAGGCCGTGATGACCAGCCGGTGGCGGTAGATCCCCAGCGGCGCGGGGGCGACGGTGATGAGGAAGTAGTCGGCGCTGGCGTCGCCGGGGACCGTCAGGCTCGTGCCGGTGGTGACGCCGGTGATGCGGTCGCCGGCGGTCATCGGCCCGACCGGCTGGGCGGCGGCCTTGGTGTCGTTGGGCTCGACCTCGGGGAAGACGGTCTGGGCGTGGGCGGCGGCGGGGATCGCAGCGCAGGCCACGACGATGGCGCGCACCATCGGGCGGCACATCATGATGGGGCTCCTCTCTCTTCTCCGGGCCGCGCGGCGGATGCCGCGGGCCCGTCTCTCCGGTGCGCAGCGTACCGCGCGCGGGAAGCGTGGTGCAATGCTGGTGTGCGAAAAGCGAGCGAGCCGGCGCGGATCGGCCGCGTGGGGCCTGCTCAGAGGGGGTCAGAGCGGGTCGCGGTCGCCCTGGCGCGTGTCGGCGGTGGCGGAGGGGTCGATGGAAACGGCGGTGTCGGCGGGGAGGACGACGGTGAAGGTCGCGCCCTTGCCGGGGGCCGAGTCGAGGGCGATGGCGCCGCCGTGCTCCTGAACGACGCGCTGGGTGACGGCGAGGCCCAGGCCTGTGCCGCGGAGGCCCTTGGTGGAGAAGAAGGGCTCGAAGATGCGGGCGTGCTTGTCGGGGCCGATGCCGGGGCCGTTGTCGATGACGGCGATGTGGACCTCCGGGCCGGTGCGCGGGACGGCGGTAGGGGGGGCAGGTGGGGGCGGGGAGACGATGACGCCGCGGGGCGGGGTCGGGCGCGGGTGGTAGGTGACGCTGACGGTGACGATGCCGCGGCCGGGCTCGACGGCCTCGACGGCGTTGCCCATGAGGTTCATGAGGGCCTGATGGATGAGCCCGGGGTCGAGCGCGAAGGGGGGCATGTCGTGGTCGGCGTCCACGATCAGCGCGACCTGGCGGCTGGTGGCCTGGTCCTGGAGGAGTTGGGCGCAGTCCTCGACCAGGTCGGCGATGCGGACCAGTTCGGGCTCGGGCTTGCGCTGGCGCGAGTAGGCGAGCATGTTCATGCTCAGGCCCATGATGCGGTCGAGGTTGCGCTTGAGGATGCCCCAGCCGCCGCGGGCGACCTTGAGGTCTTCCTTTTTGAGGCCCATCTCGACGACGTCGGCGCCGCCGCGGAGGCCCTGGAGGATGTTCTTGATCGAGTGAGAGAGGCTGGCGACGGTCTGGCCGATCGCGGCGAGGCGCTCGGTGCGGAGTTTCTCGGCGTACAGCTCGAGGTTGGCCAGCGCCAGGCCGGTGTGCTGGCCGACGGCGTTCATGAGGGCCAGTTGCTCCTGCGTGAAGGTGTAGTTGGCGATCGTGGAGTCGATGTAGATCGCGCCGAAGGTGCGGTCGCGGAAGCGGATGGGGGAGCAGATGGCCGAGCGGATGGCCAGGCGCTGCACGCTGTCGCGCGCGGCGAAGCGCGGGTCGTGCATGGCGTTGGTGGAGAGGACGCCCTCGCCGGAGCGGACGGCGGTCTGGAGGATCGTGCGGGAGATGTGGAACTTCGCGTCGTCCTTGCTGGTGGGGGGCGTGGCGTATTTGACGACGGCGGGCTGGGGGCGGGAACTCTTCATGCCCTCGGAGAGGACGATGAAGCCGCGCTCGGGCTTGAACTCGCTGAAGACCAGGTCCATGACGCCCTCGAGGAGTTTGTTCCGGTCGAGGGTCTGGCTCAGGAGTGTGGTGAGTTGGTAGATGACGCGGAGGTGGTGGACGGCGGCGGTGCGGGGCTCGGGCTCGGCGAGGACGACGGAGTCCTCGTTGCTGGGCAGCGCGGCCTCGATGGAGGACTCCATGAGGTCGGGGCGCGTGATGCGGATGACGTCGATGGTGTCGTCGCCCTCGGTCTTGCCGAAGACGAAGAGGGTGGCGCCGGTGCGGATCTGGTCGCCGACGCGGAGGCGCTGGCGCGTGTAGATGCGCTCGCCGTTGACCCAGGTGCCGTTCTGGGAGTTGAGGTCGCGGATGTACCAGGCGGCGCGGCTGGGGTCGGGGGTGAGTTCGGCGTGGCGGCGGGAGACGGTGGTGTCCGTCAGCGGGAGGGCCTCGGAGGAGCGGCCGATGAGTTGCGGCTCGTGGTCGGGGAGTTCGAACTTCTTGCCCTTGTCGGGGCCTTGGATGACGGTGAGAACGAGCATGGGTCCTCAGTGGGGCGGCCCGTTGAGGCGGCCGGCCGAGCGCTCGGGCTGGGTCCTGATAGGGTAGTCTACGCGGGCGCGGTTGGGCGGTTCGGGCCGTCGCGGCGCTCGGGGCGACGGAGCCCGCGCCCGGCGATTGCCGGCTCACAACACAAATCTGCGTTGATTTGCGCCTGCTGGCCCCGCTGCTGCCGCGCGACCGCATCAGCCGTTGGCGGGGGGCTGGTTGGCGGCGTCGGCGGGCTCGGCGTCGGGGTCGAGGGGGTCGGGGGTGACGTCCTGCATGCCGGGGAGCGGGAGGAACTGGCCGTCGCGGCCGACGCGGAACTGGCCGGTGATGACGAGGTAGTCCAGGACGGCGGTGCGCAGGTCGGTGACGGCCTGGTCGTAGGCGTCGCGGGCGGCGGCCAGTTCGTTCTCGGCGTCCACGCGGTCGCGCGGGGTGACGTTGAGGGGAGCGAGGGTCTGCTCCTCGATGCGCAGTTCGTTGATGCGCACCCGCTCGGCGGCCAGGAGGAGGGCGAAGCGGGCCCGCTCGATCTCGCGGACCTGGGCGCGGGCCTCGAGGACGACGCGGTCGCGGAACGCCTCGTAGTCGCGGATGGCCCGGCGCTCGGCGATGAGGGTCTGGCGCAGGCGCAGGCGCTCGATCTCGCGGTCCAGCGGGAGGGAGAAGAGCAGGCCGGCGCTGTAGCGGGCGTCGTCGGGCTCGTAGACGATGCCGCCCTCGTCCTCGTCGGCGTCGGTGGTGAAGGTGACGTTGCCGCGGAGGTCCAGGTCGGGGAGGAGTTGGTTGCGGGCGTTGCGGACGGCGCGGCGGGCGTCGTCGAGGCGGTCGCGGGCGTTCTGGAGGTCGAGGCGGTAGGTCAGCGCGGCGCGGGCGGCCTCCTCGGGGGTCACGTCGGGCTCGGCGATGAACAGGTTCACGTCGCGCAGTTCGAGGGGGGTCTCGACGGGGAGGCCCAGGCGGATCTTGAAGCGGTCCAGCGCGAGGATGTAGGCCTCGCGCTGGCTGGCCAGGGCGCTGGTGGAGTTGAGCAACTGGTTGCGGAAGTCGTTGACGGCGAAGAGGGGGACGCGGCCGGCCTCGTAGAAGGCCTGCTGGCGGTCCAGTTCGCGTCGGAAACTCTCGACCTGCTTCTCGGTGTTGCGGATGGCGGCCTGCTGCTGGAGGAGGTTGAAGTAGTCGCGGGCGATGTCCACGACGAAGCGGCGGCGGAAGTCCTCGAAGTCGCGGGCGGCGTAGATGAGGTTGCGCTCGGCCTGGATGAGGGCCTCCTGCGCGATCTTGCCGGCGTCGCGGAGGAGCGGGATGGAGGCGTCGAACTGGAGGCGCGAGGCCTGGACGTACTGGCCGGTGACGGCCGAGCGGAGGTTCTCGGTGGCGTTCCAGATCCACCGCGCGGCGACCTCGCCGCCCCAGGGGAGGCGCTGCGTCACGCCGGCCTGGGCGAGGATGCGCAGGACGGTGTCGGTGTCGCCGTCCACCTGAGCGCTCTCGAAGTCGGCGCTGACGTCGGCGAAGAGGCGCGGGCTCCAGTCGTGGCGCTCGATGAGCAGGCGGATCGCCGCGAAGATGTACTCCTCCTCGGCGTCGAGGTACTCGCGGGCGGTGCGCTGGGCCTGACGGAGGGCGCCGGCGAGGTCGAGGACGACGACGTTCTCGGTGGGGAGGGCCTGGATCGCGGCGAGCCGCTGCTCGACCTCCGCGGCCTCGTCGGCGACGGTCGGGTCGAGGGAGTGGTAGGTCAGTTCGGAGGCGGAAGGGTTGTTGGAGGGGGGCGTCTTGTCGAACAGCCTTGGGTCGTTCTCGCCCTCGCGGCGGTCCCCGGTACGGGGGGTGGGCGGGGCGGCGTCGGACCCAAGGAGACGGGATCGTTCCAGGATCAGACGATCAGTTCGCGCATCGATATCCCGCAGGTCGTTGCACCCGCCCGTGAACGGGAGGACGCCGCCCATGGCGGCAACGAGTGATAACACCCAAGCGGACGTTCTTCGGCTCGGCACGAGGCCCTCTGCTTCCCGTACGCGACCCGCTCAAATCCGGGTCCGGACCCTCGCCGGACCCGGGGAGGGGCCGGCGAGTCTACCAGCAGGCATCGGATTTCGTTGCGATTCGCGCTGGCGCGTTCTATCCTTCCGGCCTGTTCCCGCCCCCCTGCGGCCGCCGCGAAAATCGTCGGCCTCCCTCATGATCGTGCAGATTTGATCGGAGTGTGTTCAGGTCCGGCAGGGCGGCGGTCCGGGTCTCGGTCAGGACGGATCGCGTGACCGCTTCGGGGGGAGGGGGAGGGCCGGGGGAGGGGGGGCCCCGGGAGCCCCCCGCGCGATGGCTTCGATCACCTACGACGGTCAGAGCTTCATGATCGACGGCCGGCGGATCTGGATCGTCGCCGGCGCGATTCATTACGCCCGCGTTCCGCGCGCGGCCTGGGCCCAGCGGATCCAGGCGGCCCGCGCCGCGGGGCTGAACACGATCTCGACGCCGGTCTTCTGGGCGCGGCACGAGCCGCGGCAGGGGCAGTTCGACTTCACCGGCGACAACGACCTGCGGCACTTCGTGCAGTTGATCCACCAGCACGGGATGTACTGCATCCTGCGGCCGGGGCCGTACGTGGACAGCGGGTGGGACCTGGGCGGGCTGCCGTCGTGGCTGCTGTCGGTGCCGAACATCCGGCTGCGGACGGCCAACGCGCCGTTCCTGGAGGCCGCGAGCCGGTACATCACGGCGGTGGCGCAGCAGGTGCGCGACCTGCAGGTGACCAGCCCGGGGGAGGGGGGCCCGATCCTGCTGGTGCAGAACGAGCACGCGTGGACGTGCGGGCACGACGAACTGGCGGTGCAGTACCTCGGGGAACTGAGCCGCTACTACCGCGAGAGCGGGCTGACGGTGCCGATCATCAACGCCAACGACCTGTGGCAGGGGGTCGAGAGCGAGATCGAGTGCTGGTCGGGCGAAGCGAACATGCTCGCGGACCTGCGGCAGTTGGCGGCCGTGCGGCCGGACCAGCCGCGGCTGGTGATCGACTTCCGCACGGGCCACCCGGATGTGTGGGGGCGTCCGGCGAACAAGCCGGTGTCGCCGTCGAGCCTGCTGCGCCGGCTGGCGGAGGTGCTGGCGGGCGGGGGGCAGTACAACCTGTCGCCGTTCCACGGGGGGACGAACTTCGGGTTCTCGGCGGGGCGGCTGCCGATCGCGCCGGACGCGTTCGTGGCGACGTCGTTCGACTGCGGGGCGCCGCTGAGCGAGACGGGCCAGCCGTCGCCGGCGTACGACGTGGTGAAGCGGATCTCGACGTTCGCGTCGCGCTTCGCGCGGGTGCTGGCGAACCTTGATCCGAAGCGTCACGGGGTGGTGCCTCACCCGGCCTCGCCGCTGGCCGCGACGACGGGGAAGGGGGCGGCGAGCGCGCCGGTGGTCGTGGTCCACGTGCCGGGGTCGCAGGGGAGCATCGCGTTCGTCTTCGCGGACGAGGCGGCGACGGGGCGCGGGAGCGCGGGGACGACGGTGAACCTGCTGCTGCCGGACGGCTCGACGCTGCCGGTGCCGCTGGCGGGGCTGGGCGTGGCGTGGTGCCTGTTCGACACGCGGCTGACGGGGCGCACGACGCTGGACTTCTGCAACCTGTCGGCGTTCGCGACGGTGGGG
>CALAFV010000102.1 GCA_937891445.1 uncultured Phycisphaerales bacterium
GATGATCGCGGCGGGCGCCGCGCGGCCGACGGCCGGCCGCGTGCCCGTGCCAGAGGATGCACCGACGGATGAAGCCGTGCTGAAATCCCCCTCGTGGCGGGCCGCAGGCGCGGGCGGACGCGGGGATCCGCCGATGCGCCAGTACGAGCCCGTGGTGCGCGGGGCCGTGATGCGCGGAATCGGCTCGGAGCCGGGCATCGGGCGCGGCGAAGGCTGACCGAAGATCACGTCGCGGTCATCGGTGTCGGCAGGGCGGCGGCCGTACCAGTACACGGTCGGGTCGCGCTGCGCGACCGGGCGGCGGGCATCGCCGTAGCGATACATCGGCGGATGGTCGCCGGAGCGAGGTCCGGCGTCGGAACGGATGTACGGCGGCGCCGCGAGGACGCTCGTCGCGAACGCGAGCGGAAGGGCCGCGAGCACGGCGACGGCTCGGAGCATGAGAAGTTCCTTCCTGTCGAATGGTTGGTCGGCTCCCGCACCGAGAAGCGCCGGCCGCGGATCAATCCGCGTGGCCGATCCACTCGATGGCCGCGACCGCCGCGCCAACAGGCCCCGCATCGTCTCCGAGGCGCGAGGCGACGATCTGCACCTCTTTGCACCGATCCGGGAAGGCCGTCTTGCGGGCGGCCACCCGCACCGACTCCAGGAACGGCTCGCCCAGCGCCTCGGCGAAGCCGCCGCCGATCACGATGCGACCCAGCGACAGGAACGTGACCATGCCGCCCAGCGCCGTGCCGAGGATGCCGGCGGCGTGCTCCACCACCTCGGTGACGAGTTCGTCCCCGAGGGAGACCGCCTTGGCGATCTCCTTCGAACTGATGTTGGCCGGATCGTCGCACAGATCCGTGATGCGCGAGGTGCGGCCGCTCTTGAGCATGCGGCGGATCGTCTCCGCGACGCCGGTGCGGGAGCAGACCTGGTCGAGCGAGCCGCTGCCGGGAGGCGCCCACGGGAGGACGTAGCCGCGGCCGATCTCGCCGGCGGTGGAAAAGTGGCCGTGGTAGATCTTGCCGTTGAGGATGAGCCCGCCGCCGATCCCGGTCCCGAGCCAGACACCCAGCAGGTGGGCGGACTGCTCACCGGCGCCGAAGCGGTTCTCGCCGTAGGTCGCGGCGGTGACGTCGTTCTCGATCGCGACGGGGACCTTGAGGCGGTCCTCCATCACCTCCTGCAACTCATAGTTCTGCCATCCGAGGTTGACCGCCTCGAGCACGATCCCCTGGCGCCGGTCCACAGCGCCGGGGGCGGCGACGCCCGCGGCCGCGGCGTCGGCAGGCTTGATGCCCGCTTCGTCGCAGGCAGTGTTGATCGCACGGTCGATGCGCCGCAGAATTTCCTTGGTGCCTTCGTCGGCGCCGGTCTTGGCCTTGCCGCGTCCCAGCACGCGGCCGCGCTCGTCGCATACCGCGGCCTTGATGGCCGTGCCGCCGATGTCAACGCCGATGAGCGGTCTGAGGGTGGTGTCGGGCACGCGTGATCGTGGTTCAGAGGGTTACGAGGGCGATTGAAGCCGGATGAAGCGGGCTCTAGCCGACGGCGGAAGCATGGCCGCCGGGGGGTGCGGCTTTGCAGGCGTGCGCCGCCTCGCGGATCGCGGACCGCATCGCAGCGGGCTTCGGCGCCGAGCCGAGAACGACGACGCGCTCGGGAAGCGGCCCGTCCGGCGGGGCGCCGACGACGATGATCCGGTTCTCGGGATGGGCCGCGACGAACCGGGCCGCTTTCTCGTGCGCGAAATGCTCGCGGTCCACGATCCACAGGCACGCGCCCTCAGCGGGGACAGTCTCGACGACGCGGAAATCCGCGGCATGCACAAGCGATAGCAAGAACGACCGGAGGCGCAGATCACCGACCTCGATCGCCGAGACGGGGAGGTCGCGGGGCGGACCGATGCGCCCGGCGGCGGGGAGATTCATGATGAACGTCGCCCCCATGCCGGGCCGCGTGTGAACCTCGATGCTCCCCCCGACCCTCTGCGCGGTGGCGTGCACGAGGGCCAGACCGATGCCGGTGGCGTGCGTGCGCGCCTTGGTGGTGAAGAACGGATCGAGACAGCGGCGGGCGACCTCCGGCGTCATGCCGGGGCCGGTGTCGGTGACGCCGACGCGCACAAACCCCCGCGTCGCCGCGGCGGACTCACCGCTCGCGCCGGGCTCCGCCGAGGCAAGGCCGTTGTCGCCGCCGCGCGAGGGCGCGCGGACCGGCTCGGCCCAGATGGTGACGCGGCCGTCGGGCCTGTCGCGCAGAGCCTGCCCGGCATTCTGCACGAGGTTGAAGATCGCCTGCGTCAGCCCCGGGCGCGACAGCGCCACACCCAGCGGCCCCGGAGCAAACCGGTGCTCGAGCGCGATCGTGCGCGGCAGCGCGTTGCGCAGCAGCGGCGCGGCGTCGGGCCACCAGTCGTGCAGATCGGTGCCGGCGCCGGAGGCCTCGTCCGGGTCCAGCGCCAGCAGGCGCAGGCCGTGCGTGAGGCGCTGGAGATACTCCGCCGCCTTGCGGATCGCCGCGACGTCCTCGCGGACGCCCTCGGGCACCTCCTGGGCCTCGATGGACTCCAGGCGCGCGCGAAGCGGCAGCAGAAGGTTCCCCATGTCGTGTCCGAGGCCCGCCGCGAGCGTGCCCAGGCCGGCGAGGCGCTCGGAGAGACGGAGTTTCTCGTACGACTCCTCGAGCGCCGCGGTGCGCTCGCGGAGAATCTCCTGCAGATGGTCTCGGTGCCGCGCCAGTTCGCGCTGGGCGAGCCGCTTGGCGGTGATGTCGCGGCAGGACGTCACGCGGACCGGCCGCCCGCGGAAGGTGATGTTGCGGGAGCGGATCTCGCCGATGAGGCTGCTGCCGTCCTTGCGGCGGAGGGTCGCCTCGTACGTCTCCTCACCCCTGGCGGCGATGCGCCGGATCACGTCGGCGTAAGAAGATGGGTCGAACAGCAGCCGCACGGCGTCGCGGCCGATCACCTCCTCGCGCGAGTAGCCGAACATGCGAGTGAAACTGTCGTTGACGTCGATCGCGACGCCATCCTCGTGCATGAGAATGGCATCAAACGTCGCCTCCGACAGCGCCCGCGAGCGCTCCTCGCTCTCCTTGCGAGCGGTGATGTCGCGGACGATGCCCGTGTACAGCGTGCGCCCTTCCAGACGCATCTCGCTGACGGCCAGTTCCAATGGGAACTCGGTCCCATCCTTGCGAAGGCCCCGAACTTCCCGCTCGACGCCGATGATGCGCCTTCCGTTTCCTTCCCGCCGCCCGGCACGCCACGCGGCGTAGGCGGCCCGCTGCGGTTCGGGCATCAGCATGCCCAGGTCGCCGCCGACGAGTTCCTCGGGCGCATAGCCGAAGATCCGCTGCATGGCGGGGTTGGCCGACTCGATCGTCCCGTTCTCGTCGATGGTGACGATGCCGTCCGCTGCGGTATCCACGATGGCGCGCAGCCGCTCGGCGGCTTCGCGGACCGCGGCCTCGACGCGGCGCCGTTCGGTCACGTCGCGCTGCGTTCCCCAGACGCGGAGCAGGCGTCCTCGCTCGTCGAGAATCCCGACCATGTTGTTCAGGAAGAAGCGCACGTTCCCGTGGCGGTCCACCTCGCGGCTCTCGGCGTCCTCCAGTCGGTACCCGCGTCTCACGAAACGATGCAGGTAGTCGCGTGTCGAACTCTCGTGCTCAGGAAGGAAATCGCCCAGCGGGCGCCCGATGATCTCCTCCGGGCGGTCGTAGCCGTACTGTCGCGCCATCGCCGCGTTGCACTCGGCCAGGTACGTGTGCCTGAACGCGACACGGATCTGCTCGTCCTCCGGCAGGTCCGGCGGCAACGGCTCGTCCAGTTCGAACCGCCAGATCCCCTCGGTGCTCTGCGAGATGAACGCGCGATAGCGTTCCTCACTGGCCCGCAGCGCCTCTTCCGACCGCCACCGGTCCAGCACGATCGCCGCCTGGTCGCACACGGCACGCAACAGCGCCACGGTGTCGGCGTCCAGCACCGTGCGCCCTCGCGTGCCGAACGCGAGCGTCCCCACGACCCGCCCCCGCGCCACGAGCGGGTGGCAGACGTACGCCCGGATCCCCAGTTCCTTCATGTAGCCGGTCCGCTGGTCGTTGGACGCCTGCACATCCGGCAGGACGACCGGCGCGCGTGTCACCGCGGGCACGCCGCAGATCGCCTCGCTCACATCGATGCGCGACACGCGGGCCGCGTCTTCCGTGCTCACGCCCTTGGACGAGGCCAGCGACAGGTGCCGCCCATCCGGCTCCAGTGCGAAGTGAAAGTAAACCTCCAGGCCCAGTTGCTCCGCGAGGCGGCGCGACGCCGCATCGAGAAACTCGCGCGGATCATCCTTTGAAAGCAGGTCCTCCGAAGCCTGCACGAGCAATCGCAGCAGGCGGTTGCTGCGCCGCAGGCCACGCATGGTGCCCTGTTCGATCCCCGCGAAGGCGTGAGAGCCGCGCGGCCTCGCCCGCAAGCGCCGCACCACCTCCGCCAGCCCGATGATCGCGGCGCACACAGCGGTCCCCGGCACGATCGCCGCCGCGGCCAGTGTGCTCAGTTCAGCCGGCCCCCGCGCGATCAGTTCGCAGAGCAGCAGCGCGGGCGCCGCCGCCACAGCCGCCACCCGCCAACCCGCGACCAGCGTCATGATCACCGCCGCGATGTGCACGAAGACGAACGGCTGGCGCGGCCCCATCCAGGGGTCCAGAAGCAGTCGCAAGCCCACCGCCGCCCCCGCGATCGCCCCCGCCGCGATCCAACGCACCATGCGCGGCCGCCCCGGCGGCCCCGGGTCCAGCAGCAACTCCTTCCATCGCGTCGGCACGTCGGCCCCGCTCAGGTGCTGGTCGCCCGGGCGCACCGAGGGCGCGCCGCTCTCGGGCAAGACCTAGGAATGGTTCTAGCACTGATTTTCGGGCACAGGACGGGAAACAGAATGAGGCGGCGCTCACCCGGCGCCCCGCGGCCATACGATCACGCAGCGCTGCGGCGGGGGGACGGGCACGGAGGCAGACGCGATGGCACGCGGCGACGACATCGAGCAGGGCGGTTCATCGGGCGGCCCGCCGCGCCGACCGCTGGCGCGGTGGCGCAAGGTTTCCCTCGCGGTGGCGATCGTGGTGATGCTCGTCGGCGTCGGCCTGTGGGCTTATGCCGCGCTGACCACGACCGGAGCGCCGGCCGCCCCGGCGCGAACGTCGAGCCCGAGCGCCCTGGCCCCCCACTCGCTGGCGCCCATGGACGCCCCGGCGAGCGAGACGACCGACGCCGCGCCATCCAGCATCGCGGTCTGGTCCCCGGCGATCTTCCGCCTCGGGTTCAGTTTCGTCGCCGCGTTCTGCATGGCGTACGCACTGCGGACGTTCGCGCGGATCGTCGTGATCGCCGTCGGCAGCGCCCTCCTCATGCTGGTCGCGCTCCAGTACGCAGGGCTGATCGAAGTCCGCTGGGACGTCATGGAGGAGCGGTACACGAATCTCTCCAGTTGGCTCTCGGCCCAGACCTCCACCTTCACCGCCCTGATCACCGGCTACCTCCCCTCCGCTGCTTCCGCCGGCGCGGGGTTCATCGCCGGATTCACGCGCCGCTAGGGAAACCCCCGGTTCACGGCCAGTCGCGGCGATGCCGCTCGTGTGCGCCGCGAACAATGGCATCGTCACCCCGGGCCCACGCGCCCGGAACAGTCAGTCCACAACTCCGAGGAATCGCACCATGCCGCAACGCACCGCGGACGCTCACTGGGAAGGGGACCTCTTGCGCGGAAAGGGAACGATGCGGCTGGGGAGCGGCCTCTTCGAGGGCCCGTACACCTTCGGCACCCGCATGCAGTCCGACGCCGGGACGAATCCGGAGGAACTGATCGCCGCGGCCCACGCCGGGTGCTTCTCCATGGCCCTCGCGGCGGTCCTGGGCAAGGCCGGCCTGAAGCCCGAGCGGATCGACACCTCCGCCCACGTGCACTTCGACAAGGTCGGCGAGGGCTTCCAGATCACGCGCATCACCCTCCGCACGACCGCCCGCGTGCCGGGGGTTGACGAGGCGGCCTTCCGCCGCCACGCGGATGCGGCCAAGACGACCTGCCCGGTCTCCCAGGCCCTCGCGTCGGTCCCGATCGACCTCGACGCGCACCTGGAGCACTGACCGACGCCCGGTCCGCGGCCAAGCCGCCTCCCCCCCACCGCCACCCGTCCGGCCGCGCCAGCACGGTTCGGGCGGGGTACGCTCTACGGCCCACCGGGGGGCGGGCAGGGACGAGAAAGAGACATGAGCGCCACCACCGCCGCGAGCAAGTCGTACGGCTCCGTCGCGCTGACGCGGGGGATCCGCGTCGCCGTCTCCCCGATGTACCTGCCCGAGCAGTCCGACCCGGCCTCGCGGCGGTTCCTCTTCGCGTACAAGATCCGCATCGCCAACGAGGGCGACATCGGCGTGCGCCTGATCTCGCGCCGCTGGATGATCGTCAACGCCCACGGCGAGCGCGAGGACGTCGAGGGCGACGGCGTGGTCGGCCAGCAGCCGCACCTGCGCCCGGGCCAGACGTTCGAGTACTCCAGTTACTGCCCGCTCAATACATCGTGGGGAACGATGGAAGGGTCGTACCTGATGGAGCGCGACGACGGCGAGTTCTTCGACGCCACGATCGCCCGCTTCTACCTGGTTCCCGAGGGGGCCTGAGCGTCGCGCCTGCGGCGAGATGACCCGGTCCCGCCCGTCTGCGTCGCATCCGGCGGCTCGTCACGCCCGTGCACGGGCGCCGGCGGACTCGTCGCTTCCACCGCGACAAGCGGCTCGATGATGCGGTACGTGTGCCTCGCCCCGCGCGGCACGACCCACGAGTCGCCCGTCCGCAGCAGCACCGTCTGCCCCTCGCTGATCAGTTCGGCTCGCCCCCGCAGCACGAACCCGACGGTCTCGTAGTCGCGCGCGACGGGCTCCTTGGGCTCCCCCGGCTGCTCGCGCCACAGGCGCATCGCGGTGCGGACCCCCGCGGCGAGGTACGTCTGCCCCATCGGCCCGCGCGGGCTGAAGCGGGAATCGATCTTCATGACCGTCGTGTCGCCCTCGTGCGAGCGAGCGGCCCGCGAGCCGGCGCCGGAGCGTGCGCTGCCAGAGCGGGCCCTGCCTGCGGCATTGCGGCCGGCGACCCGCCCCGATGTGCCTTCCCGGCCCATGCCGCGTGCGCCCGACAACCCCCGCTTGCGTGCCATGGCGAGCCCTCCCGTCGCGCGAGTGTAGTGTGTCCGGCCTCCCCTCCCCTGAAGGCGGGGTTCATCGCCGCGTACAGCGAGGTCCACCCGTCTCTCGCCCGCGGGGGTTGACTGTTTCCGCATTGAGAGTTGGCCCGCTTTCTGCTAACGTGGAGCCCCGGGGGACACCCGGAGCGCGCCTATGGGCATCGTTCAGGAATTTAAAGAGTTCGCGGTCAAGGGCAACGCCGTCGACATGGCGGTGGGCATCATCATCGGGACCGCCTTCAACAAGATCGTCAACTCGATGGTGAACGACGTCCTCATGCCCCCGCTGGGCATGTTGATGGGGCGGGTGGACTTCAAGGATCTCGCGATCACGCTCCAGAAGGCCGTGCCGGAGCGGGTGGCGGAAGACGGGACCGTCATCCCAGCCGTTGCGGAGGTCTCGATCCGCTACGGCATGTTCATCCAGACCTGCATCGACTTCCTGATCGTTGCGTGGGTCGTGTTCCTCATGGTCAAGTTCATGAACCGGCTGATCCGCAAGCGCGAGGCGGCCGCCGCCGGCTGAACAGGCCACCCAGCGCATCATCTCGACAAACGTGGTCACCGCCCGCCGTTGCGCCGCGGGCGGTGATCTTTTGCGCCTGCGGTCCGCCGGCCGTCCGTTGGCCCGGCGCGATGTCTGTGTGTTTGCACCACCGTGCTCGACGACGGCTCGCTGTCCAGCCGCGCTCGGCCGCCGCGTGCCCTGGATCATCCGCGCACGGCCCACAAAGCGCCCCGCAGGCGATGTCCGCAACAGCGCTCCGCATCACGTGCCGACGGGTGCAGCAAAGCACGTCCAGCGCCCGGTCGCATGGGTTTGTGTGTGCGAACTCGCACGCATGGACGATGCTCGGAAGATGCACAAGCCGGATTCACGCTCTCTCACCGATCTCTTCACCGGTCGTTTACCGCGACTCTCTAATCTCCGGTGGCGCGCTAGGGAGTGCGCCGATCGAGAGCAGCGCACCGCATGCATGGAACGCGGATCGAAGTCGTGGGATCGGACGGAGCACGCGGCCGGATCGACGCCGCCCGCTGGCCGCCGGACCGCGCCGATGCGCCGCTGGACGTGGTCTTCGAGAACGGCGCCCGGCGGACCGTCAGCCCCGCCGATCTGCGCCCCCTCCCCGACGGCCGCTACCAGATCGCCGGGCGCGACGGCGCCGACGCCGCGGCGGTGCCCATCATCGAAGAGCACGCCCAGATTGCCACCCGCGCCGTTGACCGCGGCGGCGTACGCATCAGCAAGTCCGTGCGCGAGCGCCGCGAGACCGTCGATGTCCCGCTGAAACACGAAGAAATCGTCGTCGAACGCATCGCCGTGCAGCGAGAGGTCAGCGGCCCGCTGCCGGTGCGCGAGGAGGACGGCGAGATCGTCGTTCCGCTGGTCGAGGAAGTGCTCGTGGTGCGCAAGGCCTGGGTCCTCCGCGAGGAGGTGCGCATCCGCAAGCACCGGTTCGACGTCCACCGCCCGACCACGGTCACGCTCCGGGCCGAGCACGCGGAGGTGGAACGCCTCCCGGCGGCGGAGACCGGGCCGACCAACCCGCCCGAAGGGGACGGATGAAACACGCCGACCTGCCGCCGAGCGTGCGCAAACGAAGAAACCGCGAGCCTTTGTGCAAGGAGATTCAGCCATGGCCAAGACCGTGATCGGCCTGTTCACCGACCCCAACCGCGCGCAGATGGCGATGGACGAACTCGTCCGTGCCGACATCGAGCGCTCCGAGATCGACCTGATCCGACCCGACCAGCGCCAGCAACTCAGCGGCCGCCTGTCGGAGTGCGGCGTGCCCGACGACGATGCGAGGCTCTTCGACCTCGCCGTGCAGCGCGGCCACACCCTGTTGATGATCGGCGAGACCGACGACGACCTCGCCGATACCGCCGCCGAGATCCTCGATCGCCACGGCGCGATCGACCTCGACGACATCGCCCCCACGCTCGGCCAGAGCGAGGCCGCGGGCGCCGGCACGGCGCCCCCCATGCCCGGCGGCCCCACGCGCACGGGCCAGCCCGCCGGCCGCGAAGCGGGCATGCGCACCGGCCAGACCACCGGGCGCGAGACCGGCATGCGCTCCGGCGAGACCGCCCGGCCCACCGGGCGCGGCGCGGGTGAGGAGATCCGCGAATCCGTCGTCGAGGAAGAGATGCGCATCGGCAAGCGCGAGGTCGGCCGCGGCGGCGTGCGCGTCTTCAGCCGCGTGACCGAGAAGCCCGTCCACGAGCAGGTCCAACTCCGCGAGGAGGAGATCCACGTGGAGCGCCACCGCGTTGACCGCCCCGCCACGGCCGAGGACTTCAAGGCGGGCCAGGGCCCGGTCGAGGTCCGCGCCACCGGCGAGGAGGCGGTGGTGCAGAAACGGCCGCACGTCGTCGAGGAAGTCGTGGTCTCCAAGGAGCAGCACGAGCGCACCCAGGAGATCAGCGACACCCTGAAGCGCAAGGACGTCGAGATCGAGGAGATCCCCGGCCAAAGCGCCGGCATGCGCGAGCAGGATCTCGACCCCGAGTACCGCAAGCACTACCAGGAGGCGTTCGGGCGCAGCGGGCAGAAGTACGAGACGATCGCGCCGGCCTACCGCTACGGCAGCCAACTCGGCGCCGATCCCCGCTACCGCGGGCGCGACTGGGACGTCGTCCGCGACGAGGCCCGGCGCGACTGGGAAAACCGCAGCCCCGGCACGTTCGAGCGCCTCGAGAACGCGATCCGCTACGGGTACGACCGCATCCGCGGCAAGAGCCGCTGACGCCTTCCCGGCCGATCGACGCCGCGCGGGCAGGCCGCGCACGGAGCAGCATCCATGTCCAAGACCGTCATCGGGCTGTTCGACACCTTCAACCAGGCGGAGAGCGCCGTCGCCAACCTCGCCCGCGCGGGCATAGCGCGCGACCGCGTCAGCGTCCTGGCCTCCGAGCGAGCGCGTTCCGCACGCTCGGAGGCCGAGGCCGGTGCGGCCGAAGGGGCCGCGCAGGGCGCCGGCGTCGGCGCAACGACCGGCGCGGTCGTCGGCGGCACGGCGGGGTTGCTCGCCGGACTGGGGACCATCGCGATCCCCGGATTCGGGCCGCTGCTCGCGGCCGGTCCGCTGGTGGCTCTGTTCACGGGCGCCGGGATCGGCGCGGGCGTGGGCGCCGTCGCCGGCGGGCTCATCGGCGCGCTGGTCAACGCCGGCGTCCCCGAGGAGCAGGCCCGCATCTACGAAGAGAGCATCCGCCGCGGCGGCGTCCTGGTCACCGTCGAGACGGAAGACGATCTCTCCGACATGGTCGCCGACATCCTCGACCGCCACGGAGCGGTGGATCTCCAGGAGCGCAGCCGGGATCTGGGCCTCACACGCACCGGCGCTACGCCGGGCCGGGCCGCGGGGCGCGAGGACGAGGAGCAGGCTCGCCGCGCCGAGGCCGAGCGGCGGGTCCGCACAGGCGAAGCGCGGCCCGTGTCGCCGCGGGATGTGGACGACCCGAACCGCCCGCAGATGTAGGTGCTGGGGAAGTCGCTACCGCGTGCACCAGTAGACCGACGCGGGCGGCATGTTCTGGAGCACGCGCCGGCGGAGCCGCACATCCGAGAAGTGCCGCTCCATGAGCCGCCGGAACTTGCGCACGCTGGGCATCAGCCCCTCGATCCTGTAGGTGATGAGCGTGAAGCGGCCGCCGGGCCTGAGCACGGCGGCCGTTTCCCTCAGGATCTCGTCCTGAAGTTCCTCCGGGAACAGCAGGAACGGCAGGCTGTTGACGACGACGTCCACCTCGCCGGGACGAACGCCCTCGCGCTCGCAGATCGCCCGCAGGTTCCGGGCGTCGTCCTGATGCACGCTGAGGTCCGGCCAGCGCCGGCGCAACTCCCGCACGAGGCCCGCGTTGCGCTCGATCGCGAAGAAGCGGCACCCCTTCGGGATCCGGCGCAGCACCTCCTCGGTAATGGCGCCGGTGCCGGGGCCGAGTTCGATCACGGTCTGCGCCGTCTCGAGGCCCAACCCGGAGACCATGGCGCGTGCCAGCGCCTTGGAACTCGTGAAGCACGTGCCCAACTCGACGGGCGCCTTGAGGAACTCGCGCAGGAACGCGATCCCGCCGCGACCCTTGGGCCTCTCGGGCTCACCGCCGCGCGCTCCGGCCCCGCCCCGTTCTTGTGCATCATCCGCGCCGCTGTCGCGCCCGGACCAGGGCCGGCCCGCATCGTTTCGGACTTGAGTCATCGAACGCTCCGACCCCCGCCGCGTCCGCAGGGGCAAAAGGTAGCCGCCGCGCAGCGTCGCGCCAACCCAGGCACCAGCGTACCCCGAACCGGGCGACCCGTCCTGAACGCAACCCGTATCCCGGCGCGGGCCCCTCCGATACACTCGCCGCCATGAAGAACAAGCCCCTGATCCGTCTCGCGGTCCTGCTGACCGTGAGCCTCGCGGGCGTGTTCGCGGCCGTCGCGTTCAAAAGCGCGCAGAGGGCCCAGCGAGCGCAGGCCCTGCTGGACGAGTTCATTCTGGACCTGAAAGACCTTCAAACCGACGAGGCGGGGCTGGCGTACGCCGAGGGTTTGGCGAGGGCCGCGCACGAGACCGCGGTCGCCAAGGCCTTTCGCCCCAGCGGGCTTACGGGTGGCACTTTCGACGTCAACGTCTACCAGCGCACCGCCGTCGATTGGATGATCGCCCGAGCCCGCGCCGACGGAAGCACGCACGTCGCCGAGGCATTGGAGGAGTTCAGGGATGCCGGGTCGAGGCTGGACCTGTCGGTTCCCGCGATCGAACCCACCGAAGCCCCGTCGGGCCGGTGACCCGGGGCTACCGTTGTGCACGCACACGCAACCGGAGGACACACGATGCGTCGAACGCTCGCCGCCTGCTGCGCTGCTCTCCTGTCCGCCGCCTCGGCCCAGCACGCCGCGGCGGAGATCGTCACCCGGACCGTCGAGTACACCCACGGGGACACGAAGCTGATCGGCTACCTGGCCTATGACGACGCGGTCCAGGGCAAGCGTCCCGGCGTGCTCGTGGTCCATGAGTGGTACGGCCTCAACGACTACGCCAAGCGGCGGGCCCGGGAACTGGCCGCACTCGGGTACGTGGCGCTCGCGGCCGACATCTACGGTGAGGGGAAGGTTGCCGCCAACCGGGAGGAGGCCGCCGCGCTGGCCGGCCGGTTCCGCGGGGGCGATGGGTCGCTCCTGCGCGAGCGCACAGCCGCGGGGCTCGAGGCGCTGCGTTCGCAGGAGGAGGTTGACCCGCAGCGTCTTGCCGCGATCGGCTACTGCTTCGGCGGCACGGCGGTTCTCGAACTGGCCCGCTCGGGGGCCGACCTGGACCTGGTCGTCTCCTTCCACGGCGGGCTCCAGACCGCGGCCCCGGCAAGCCGCGGCGACATCAAGGCGACGGTGCTCGTGCTCAACGGCGCGGCCGACCCGATGGTTCCCCCGGAAGATCGCGCCGCGTTCATGAAGGAGATGGACGAGGCCGGGGCCGACTGGCAACTGGTCGAGTACGGCGGCGCGGTCCACGCCTTCACCAACCCCGATGCCGACAAGGCCGGCATCCCCGGCGTCGCGTACGACGAGAAGGCCGACCGCCGGAGTTGGGAAGCGATGCGGTCGGCGCTCGCCGAGGCCTTTGCCCGCTGAGCGGGCCGCTCGCGCCGCACACAAAAGAGGAAGCAGCCAATCCGGCGGCACGCCGCCGGAACCGGCTGTCGGCTCAGGGTCTCCTCACCGCCGGCTCACCGGGCGCTCAGCCGGTGTGTGCACGATGATCGCGCGCACCCCGCGCTGCGCCCTCCGGTCACGGGCGCAGCGCGGGGTGTCCGTATCCGCCGAGCCGACCGGCGCGTGCTGCGCCGTGCTCGAACTCAACACACCTGGCACGAACAGCGCTTTGACCACCCGCCGGCGGCGGATCACCGGGCCGCTGTCGGCCTGCGGTGTCTGTACTGACTGAGCGCCGACGGCGCCGCGGGGCGAGGCGGTGGAGGTCTCCCAAGGCCGCAGGGAGTACGCAGCGGCCGAGAGCACGGCCCGGCGGAGTCCGGGCCGGCGGCGGCCGGTATGCTTCATGTCTATTGGTCGGGACCGCGGCGGGGGCCGAGGGCTGGGGGCGGGGGAACGGGGGAGCGGAAGGAGCGTGCGATGAAGTCGAAGCGGCTGCTGATCCTGCTGATGGTGGGGCTCCTGCTCGTCGTCGGGGCCATGGCGTACCGGACGTACCAGGCCGGCGCCAAGGCCGCGGCGATGAAGGGGCCGGCGGCAGAACTCATCAAGACCGCCGACATCTACCGCACCGAGGGGCCATACGTGGATCAACTCTTCGCGCACGCGGAGCCGATCGCCGTGCGTGAGTCGTCGGGTTCGCTCGTCGGCGCCGGCTTCACCGAGCAGCGGTACTACACGGCTCTGCTCCAGGCGATGGTGGACAAGGCCGCGGCGGACGGGAGGCGCGAGGTCGCCACGTCGCTGCGCACGTTCGCCATCGGCAAGGGGTACGTGGACGTCAAGTTGAAGTAACTCCGCTGGTGCGAGGCTCGCCGAAGCGCGGGGGCAGAGCGGGGGTCAGAAGGCCAGTTCGTCCTCGAGCGGGAGATCTCCTGCGTGAGCCCGCCACTGCGTGCCCTTGAGCGTGGCGCGCCGGTGGGCGGTCTTGTCCAGGTGGATGTCGAAGCGAGGGTTGTGCGAGA
This sequence comes from uncultured Phycisphaerales bacterium, assembly GCA_937891445.1. Classification (GTDB taxonomy): domain Bacteria; phylum Planctomycetota; class Phycisphaerae; order Phycisphaerales; family UBA1924; genus CALAFV01. The sequence continues at coordinate 13,885 of CALAFV010000102.1, forward strand.
GGCACGCGCCGTCCACGGCCTCCACCGGGGGAAGGAGGATGCGGCAGAAGGATGTCAGCGCCCCGTTGATGTCCACGGTGATCCCGGGGCCGCCGCTGCCGTTGGTGATGTGCCCGCCGCTCCAGGTGCCGTCCGGGTCGAGTTTCGCGTAGGTGATCAGCGCCAGGGCGCCGGTGATCGGGTCCCTGATGGGCTTGAGGTCGTTGAGGAAGCCGGTGCCGTCGAGTTCGAACGAGGGCTCCGGCACGTGGATGCGCAGTTCGAAGTCGCGCGTCGGGCGTTCCGTCGCCATCCGCCGCAGTTTGCCCTTGGCGTAGCCCGCGAGGGCCTTGAGGAGGATGCCATCCAGCCCGGGGAAGATCTGCACGGCGCTGGACTGCGTGAGTATCCGTTCGATGCGGGCGCAGAGCAGTTCGATCCCCTCGCGCAGGTCCTTGTCGAACAGGCGCTGCTGCTCCTCGGTCCAGCGCGGCGGGGCGGGCGTTGAGGCGGGACGCTCCAGCAGGCCGAAGGCCTCCATGAAGCGGGCGGCGCAGTAGCGGGCCAGGGCGATCTCGTAGTCGCGGTTGACGCGCGAGCAGAACCCGCCGAAGCCGTGCAGCGCGCCGCCGGGGAGGTCGATGGGGGCGGCCCGCTTCTTCGACGGGTCGGGGATCGGCGCGATGACCAGCAGGCGGCCGGCTGTGTCCTTGCCGACCATGTCGCTGACCAGGTCGATGGCGACGCACACCAGAGCGAATGAGAGTTCCGCCGCCCGCGGGTGATCCTGCGGGGTGCGGCTGTCGAGGAAATCGCCGATCTCCTCGATCGAAGCGTCGCCGCCCTGCTCGAGGATCACGCGGCGCACCTCCCCTTCCACGGTGAGCGAACCGGCGGGAACGGCGTCGTTCTCGCGGACGCTCTCCAGGCGTGCCTCGCAGAAGTCGCGGAGTTTGCGGAGCACCGTGGCCGTCGGGATGGGGCGGATCAGCGGCGCCAGGGCGTTGCGGAGGTCGGCTCGCTCGGCGAAGCGGCCGCGGACCTTGAAGACCTTGTCCCCCTCGTTGACACGCGACTCGTCCATGATCGCGCCCATGATCGTCCCCACGTGGGGGATCAGGCGGTCCAGGCTCGAGCAGCGGACCAGGTCGTACCCGTCGAGGGACCCGAAGATGCTGGGGTCCTGGAGCGCGTACTCGCGCGTCAGCGGCACGCGGAAGTCCGGCGGCGGGTCGGAGACGAACGGATCGACGAAGACGACGACGCGGTCGAACGTCGCCGGATCGTCCTTGGCGTCCATGAACGAGGCCAGGCGGAAGGCCTCGCGGATCGGCTCGTTGTTGAAGGTGCCGCCGTCCACGTAGCAGAACGTGTGCTCGTCGCAGTCGGCGAGTTCCTCGGGCCAGAAGGGGCCGAACTCGTACTTCTTCCGCGCCAGGCGCACCGGCTCGAAAGCGAAGGGGAAAGCGCCCGAGGCGATCGCGGTGGCGGCGATTTTGGCCCAGGTGCGCGGACGCCGGACGTCGCCGATGGCCCCATCGATCTCCGGGGCGGCGTGGTAGCGGCACCATCGCCGCGGGTTGCGGGAGGCGTCGGTGAAGTCCTCGTCGGCCAGATCATCGAAGTTGAGGTCGAAGACGCGGATCTCGCGGTGCAGCGTCGAGCGGGCGCCGTCGGCCAGGGCGCGCAGGCCGACGTCGGTCTTGAGGAACTCCGCCGCCGCGTCGGCGCGGATGCCCGCGAGGTTGGAGATCGTCGCGGCGTACAGAACGCGGGAACTCAGCAGCCGGCGTTTGAACGACACGCGCCGGCCGTCATCGTCGGGTCCGGATCGCTTCGAAGCGGGCGCCGTCGTCACCGCCTCTGCCGGGAAGGTGAGGTACGCCTTGGCGATGCGGTCCACCTCGGCGCGGTCGAAGATGGCGCCGATGTGCCGCAGGTCGCGCTTGCCCAGCGGGAGCGGGGCGTCGCCGAGCATGTGCTTGATGTGCACCTCGTCGCGCCACACCTTCTCCTGGGTGGTCAGCAGGACCTGGGCGGCGACCAGGTCGGCCCGCTGGTCGGCCGAGAGGCTGTTCCAGACGGACGCGGGGAGTTCGGCCTTCAGCGCGGCGGTCGCGGCGGCCTCCTGCTCGGGCGTGCGGTGGACCAGACACCGGAGCATGATCGCCAGCGACATGGCCCCGGCGCTGGCGCCGCTGAAGACGTCGATGACGATGCGGTCGTACCGCCGGAAGTTGGTCCGCCGCCGGGGGTCCTCGTAGTACCCGCCCTTCAGGACAGCGAGTTTGATGACCTCCCCCAGGGCGGCCCCCGAGAAGGTGCCCAGGGAGACCCCGCCCCCCATTGCGAACGCCAGCCTCAGTTCCCGTCCGGCCATGTCAGGACTCCGTCTGGAATGCGGCCCAGCATACCAAACAGATTCCGGTCTGCGGGCGGGTTTGTGGAAATGCACAATCTGCCCACAATCGCGCATCCCCCCTGTTACGGGGGGTCTGGCGACGGGTAGGCGACCGGGCGCGGCCGTCAGGCCCCGATGTTCATGACGATCTTGATCCCCTCGCCGCTCTGCATCAGTTCGAAGCCCTTGGCAAAGTCGGCCATCGGGATCTCGTGGGTGATGATGTCGTCGAGTTGGAGGCGGCCGGAGAGGAGCAACTCCTCCATCTGGTACCACGTCTCGAACATCTTGCGCCCATTGATCCCCAGGACCGTGGCGCCCTTGAAGACGACGTGGTTGTTGAGATCGAAGGTGATCGGGCGGGAGGGGATGCCCAGCAGGGCCGCGGTGCCGCCCATGCGCAGGGCCGTGAACCCGGCGTCGATCGCGGCGGGGGCGCCGGACATCTCCAGCAGGACGTCAGGACCGTCGCCGCGGGTCTGGGAGCGGATGTCCTTGATCCAGTCGGGGTCGTTGGCCGGGTAGGCCTCGACGGCGCCGAGTTTCCTGGCCAGCGCGAGCCGCTTGGGATCGACGTCGGTGACGTAGATGCGGCTGGCGCCGGCGGCCTTGGCGACGGTGACGGCCATGAGGCCGATGATGCCGACGCCGGTGATCAGCACCGTCTTGGCGCTCACGCCCGCGGCCATGACCGTGTGCACGGCGTTGCCGAGCGGGTCGAGGACCGCCGCGATCTTGTCAGGGATGCTCGGGTGGACGGGCCAGACGTTCTCCTCGGGGATGCAGACGTAGTCCGCGAAGCACCCGTCGCGGTCCACGCCGAGGATGACCATGTCCTTGGCGATGTGGGCGTTGCCGGTGCGGGCGTTGTAGCCGACGCCGGGGGAGATGTGCCCCTCGCCCGAGACGCGCAGCCCCGGCTGGTACTTGGTCACCGCCGAGCCCACCTTCTCGATGATCCCGACGAACTCATGGCCGGTGGTGATCCCGACGGGGATGCGGCTGGCGGCCCAGGCGTCCCACTCCCAGATGTGCCGGTCGGTGCCGCAGATGCCGGCCTTCAGGACGCGGATGAGGACGTCGCGGGGCCCGCACTCGGGGACGGGGCGGGCGGTGTCCATCGCCAGACCGGGGCCGGCGTGGTGCTTGTAGAGGGCTCGCATGGTGGTCGGGGTGGAGGGTGCTGCGGAACGAGCGGAGGCGGGGACTGTCACGGGCCGCGCCTGGGGGATCGTGGTCATTTGTCTCTCTCAGGGAGGCGTGGGCGCATGGTAGGCGGCGGGCGTTGGAGCTAAAGCTGTGGTGCGGCCGCGAGCGCTCGTCGGTGTCGGTGGCGTGCGGCTTCGCGCGGTGCGACACCACCTGCTTGAGCAGCCCGGGATCCGGCGGCCCCGAAGTACCCAATAACAACAAGAACCCGAACGCTTGGCAATCTGACGGCCACTTGGGCGTAAACTTGGAGCCATGTCGCGAGCGGCGCTCCCCTCCACCCCGGCTTCCTTCTTGTACGTCGCCGTCCGCACCGGCGGCGGGCGGAAGTTCGGCGTCAGGCAGGCCAGGTCCGCGGGGGCGCTGGCCGAGAGCCTGCGGCGGGAGTCCCTGCTGCTGCTGAAGTGGTGGCAACTCCCCGCCTGGGCCGCCAAGGACCCGGGGCTGACGCTCAAGGACCACGCGGCGCTCAACGAGCAACTCGCCCAACTCCTCAGCCGCGGCGTGCCGCTGGTCGAGGCCCTCGAGGTCACGGCCACGACCGTCCGCCCGGCGGCCAAGGCCCGGGTGGAGCGGATGCGTGAACTGGTCGCCGCAGGTTCGAGTTTCGCGGACGCGTGCCGGCAGGTCGGGGGGTTCGACGATGCGACGATCGCGGTCTACCGCGGCGCCGAGCGGACCGGCGACCTCGCCGGAGCGGCCCGGCGCCTGAGCGACACCGCGCGGCGGCGGCTTCAGGTCAGCGGCAAGGCCGCGACGCTGATGATCTACCCCGCGATCGTGCTGACGATCTCGATCGTCGTCGGGGTGCTGATGATGATGCTCGTGGTGCCGCGCCTGGGGGCGGCGCTGGCGGAGGCCAACGTCAAACTCCCGAAGTTCAGCCAGATCGTGATGAACGCCGGCGCGTGGATGCGCGACCACGCGACGTGGCTTGGGCTCGGCCTGGCCGCGGCGGCCGCGCTGCTGCTGGTGTGCCGCGGCGCGGTGCAGGCGTTCGTGGCCAAGGCGGCTCGCCGCGTGCCGTTGCTGCGGGACGTGATCCTGGCGCAGGAATCGGCGCGGTTCTTCGCGATCATGGCCGCGATGACGCGGTCCGGCGTGCCGCTGGCCGAGGCCTTGGGGGTGGCCAACGGCACCGTCGGCCACCCGGCGCTGCGGGCGCAACTGGAGCGGCTGCGGACGCGCCTGATCTCCGGTGGCCTGCTCCGCACGCTCATCGAAGAAGTCAGCACGCTTCCGCTGGCGACGCGGCGGCTGCTCATCGCGGCCGAGCGCTCCGGCGACCTGGAGACGGCATTCAACAGCCTCTCGGCCGACATGGCCGACGAGGTGGACCGGCGCTCTCAGCGGCTGCTCTCCGTCCTGGAGCCGCTGCTGATCGTGTTCATGTTCGTGATCATCGGCAGCCTGCTCCTGGCCGTGCTGCTGCCGATGCTGACCATCAGCGGCCGCGTGGCGCGCTGAGTGTCCTTCCTTCTCTTCCTTCCCTCTTTCCCCCGGCGAGCGCCGGGACCGGCCCGAAGCAATACCGCCGCCGCCCCGCCGTTGAACACACAAGGATGGGTCGGCACGAAACCGACAGAAGGAGTCGCCATGAGCGGCAGCAGAGCAGTTGTTGATCCCCGCACGCGCCGGCGGATGCTCCCCGGCTTCACCCTCCTCGAGATGATGCTCGTCGTGATCATCATCGGCATCCTCGCGACGGTGGTCGTCGTCAACCTCGCGGGGGGCGCCGGCGAGGCCCGCAAGGGGGCCACGGTCACGACCATCTCGCAGGTCAAGTCCGCGATCACCCAGTATTACGGCAAGTACGGCGCCTACCCCATGACGCTGTCGCAGTTGGCCGCCGGGAGCAACCCGCTGCTTGAGAAGGTGCCCAAGGACGCGTGGAAGCGCGACCTTGTGTACGTCCCGCCGCCCGGCATCGAGCCCGGCCGCCCGTACTCGCTCTTCAGCCTCGGCGAGGACGGCCAGCAGGGCACGCCCGACGACATCAACGTCTGGACCATGGACGAGATGGAGTAACACCCCCCCGCCCGTCCGCGGACGCCGGAGGGACACGCCGTGAACGCCCCCCGCGACAACAACCCGAGGGCTCGGACGCGTCGGACCCGCGGGGAGCGCCGTCGTCGCGGAATGACGATGCTCGAGGTCGTCTTCGCGGTCGTGCTGCTGGGGCTTGTGGCGACCAGCGCGGCGAGCCTCTTCGGCCTGCTGACGCGTTTGCACACCGACAACGCCCAGCGCGCCGCGGCGTACGAACTGGCCAACCGCATCATCCTCCAGTACCTGGACGACCCGAAGGAGTGCCCGTCGGAGGCGGAGGCCCTCCCGTACGGCCCGTGGCGCTTCCGCTTCCACCTGGACGAGCGGCCCGTGCGGATGGTGGTGAAGCAGACCGAGGCCGCGGCCCGCACCGCCGACAAGATCCCGATGAACCGCTTCCGCATGGTCACGGTCCGCGTGTGGATCGTGGCGGAAGGGACGGAGTGGTCGACCGACATCGCGGGCGAGGAGATGGCGAGCCTCACGCGCATCTACGACCCGCTCTCGGCGATGCTCTTCCGCAACCCCGATGCGCGCGAGCGGCGCATGCAGCGGGGGGACCAACTTCAGGAACTGATGCGGCTGATGACCGAGGGCGCGGGCGCTGCGCCGCAGCCGGAACGCTCCGGGGGAGGAAGCCGGTGACCGCGCCGCGCCGCAGAGCCGCCGCGTTCACGCTCCTGGAGGTCGTCCTCGCCTCGCTGATCGGGACGATGGCGGTCCTGGCGTGCATCGGCATGTTCGCGGCGGTGGATGGGCACAGCGTCCTGGGCCGCCGCCGGTTCGACGAGGCGCTGGAAATCGAGCGCACGCGTGAGGCCGTCTCCCGGGCGATGCAGTTGCTGATCATGTCGGACACGCCGATGCCCGTCGTTCTCCCCAGCGGCGACGAGAACCGCCGCCGGCAGGACCGCGCCGCGCGGAACGCCGACGATCCCCCGCCGCGGGAGGAACCGACCGAGCCGCCGCGCCTGGACCTCTCCTACGACCCCACGCTGGACGGCCTGATCATGGTGGACAGCGAGGGCAACCGGGCCCGCCCGCAGCGGCTGGAGGTCGTGCTGCGCACGCCGCCCATTTTCGTGACCGAGGCGCCTGAGGCCCCCGTCGAGCGCCGGCGGCTCTCCGCGCGGGAGCGCCGCGAGGAACAGGCGCAGCGCGAGGCCGACGAGGAGGCGCTGCTGGGGTTTGAGGAAGAGGACATCACCGTGGCCCCGGGGCTACGGGGCGTCTTCGAACTCACGTTCGAGCCCGGCCCCGTGCCGTATGAGCCGGGAGACGGGCCGGAGGGGACGTTCTCCCTCTGGTGGCGTCCCTTCGTCGCGGGGTCCGGCCCCGCCGACGACGCGGCATGGGCCGGCACGGCGCACGAGGAGCAGATCGGCCGGGCGCTGCTGCTCTCGAACCTCAGGTACTGCCGCTGGCAGGTCTTCGTGAAGGGGGAGAAGCAGGACGAGATCAAAGCCGTCTGGGCCGACGAACTCCCGGCCTACGTCACGCTCACCGTCGAGACGACGCTCGGCACGTGGCACAGTTGGCTCTTCGAGGTGGCCTGGAGCGTCGGCAAGGAGCCCGGCTCCGAGACGCGAACGCGGATCGGCAACGACGCAACCGGGACGCAGGACGACCCGGCCGGCGGGCGGTCCGCCGAGACCGAGGGCGCCCAGCCGCTCGACCCCGACGCGGTGAAGCAGCCGTCCACGCGGCCGCGGAGCCCCACATCCCCGGGCGGCCGGAGTGGCTCGCCGGGGCGCCGCTCGGCGGAGCGCCCGCGCGGAAGGGGGGGGTCATGACGCGGCGCGCCTTCGCTCTGCCTCTGGTGCTCCTGCTGGCGCTGATCGTCTCGCTCGCCGGCGCCGTGCTGCTGGACATGCAGACCGACACGACGCGCTCGGTCAACCGCCATGTGAAGGTCTACCGCGACCACCACCTGGCCACGGGCATGCGCGAACTGCTCGACCAGTGGCTGATGACCGGCGGGCCGATCCGCGAACGGCTGGGCGAGGACGGCGAGGCCTTCCGCCTCGAGTTGCCGCAGGGCCGGGAAATCCGGGTCTATCTCGAGGATGCCCAGGGGACGGCGCTGCGCGAACTCTCCACGGTCGATGGACCGATCGGGCGCTTCGCCGAGCGCATCGTGCGCTGCCTCGAGCCCATCGCCCAGGACCAGGCGCCCGGCCAGGGCCGCCGGGTGAGCAGCGAAGCAGGCCTCTTCCGCGTGCACGGCCCGGTGCAGATCAGCGTCAACAGCGCCAGTCAGACGGTTCTCGACGCCGTGGCCGAGGCCAGCGGCGACCCGGGCGGCGTCGCCCGCGTGCTGCGCGAGATCCGCGCCCGTGTGAACCGCGCCCGGCACGAGGGGGGCATCAGCAAGGAGGACCTGGCTTCGGCCATCGCCGAATCGTCGCTCGCCCCGGCGCACCGGCGAGAACTGACCGCGATCCTCACCGCCGAGCCGGTGCTCTACCGCATGACGATCGAAACGCGGCTCGGTGCGCTCTCGACCTCCGCGGTCGAACGCACCACGGCTCTGGTGCTCCTCCCGACGGGCGGGGTCGTCGGCGGTTCGGGCACGGTGATCCTCTCGTGGATCGACGAATCCGTCGAAGACGCCGTTCCGATGCGACCCGGGGGCGAGCCGCGGCCGTAAACGCGTCACACACCCACCCGGTGGTGACCGGGGTGGGCGGTACGTATTGTTGATCCGGGAGTTTCAGCCATGAGCGTCAGCCGCGAAACCGCCCGCAAGACCACCCGGCTCGCCCAGGCCGCCGGGGTGGTCATGGCTTTGGCCGCGGTCAGCGTCTGGATGGTCAACGGCGAGGTGCTGACGAAGGTCCCCGAGCCCGATGCCAACGCGGGCCCGAAACTCCCCCCGGCTCCCGAGGTCCAGGCCGGGCCGCCGCGGGCGCCGGAGTTGGACTTCCAACTGCTGAACACCGTGCTGTGGGAGCGCGGCAACCCGCCGCTGGACCAGGTCGCCTCCGCCACCCCCACGCCGCCGGCGCAGAGCGGCGACGCCGGGAAGCCCGCCACGCCGACGACCTCGGAGTCCCAGCCGAAGCAGAACACCCCGAGTTGGCGGTACATCGGCCAGATCGTCGGCCCTCGCACCACTCACGCGCTGCTGGAGCGTCAGGGGCTCCAGCGTCTGGTCGCCGCGGGCGGGGAGGTGGAGGGGACGCGCGTGCTGGAGATCCACAAGGACTACGTGGTGCTGAACGACGGCTCCGGCCCGCGCCGGGTGCAACTCGCGGACGCCACGAACACGTGGGAGATGATCGGCGCCACCAGCCGCCCGGCCTTGGCCTCGCCGTCCACCATGACGCGTCCGCCCGGCTATGCCCAGCCGGGCCGGCCGGGCGTTCAGCCGTCGCGTCCGCCGAACGTGCCGCAGCCCCGCCCGACCCAGCCCCCGGCGGAGGAAGTGGACGAACTGCGGTACAAGATGGAAGAACTCAAGCGCCAGCGCGAGGAATCGGGGGAGATCGGCGCGGCCGATCCGGCCGGCAGCGCCGGACGCCGCGCAGCGCCGATCGCCCGCGGAGGAATCGTCTGTTGAGCGCCCCGGTCTGCTATGTCGAGCGGATCGGCCGCGGGTCGCTGATCCGGCGCGTCCGCGTCGTCGGCGACAAACTCGACGCGTCGTGGACGCCACCCGCGCCGCTGGTCGCCGGCCAGGGCGCGAGCGAGGAGGCGGACCCCACCTCCGTCGTCGAGCAGACGCGCGCCGCGGCCAGGTGGGTCGCGCAGCAACTCCCCCGCTCCCGCGTCCTCTCGGCGGTGTGCCTCGACGCCGATGGCGCCGCGTGCGTGTGGCTGAGCGCCCCCAGCACTGACCCGGCGGTCGTTGCCGCCGCCCTCGCCAGCGGGCGGGACTCGCATGGCGAGTCCGATGGGGGCGGTTCCGGCACGTTGGCGCAACTCATCGCCGCGGGCGCGGGGATGGAGCGGTCGGTCCAGGCGCTCGCCGAACCGCGGGCCTCGCGCAAGACCGGCGATGGCGGCCGTCGGCGCATGGCCGTGCTCTCGGTGCCGGACCTGACCGTCCGCGTGTTCCTCGACGAACTCGACGCCCAGGGCGTCGCCGTCAACGCCGTCAGCACACTGTGGCACGCGCTGGCGGCGTCGTGGGACCCGGCCGGCCGCCGCGCGGGCGAGGGCGATGCCCAATGCACCGCGGTCGTCCTCCTCGATCCCGAGTCCGCCGATTCGGACTCGCCCACTGCGCCCGGACGGCTCGTGTGGGCGTGGTCCGCGGGCGGCGAACTGCTGGCGGGCGGGTCGATGCGCCTGCGCACCCTGTCAGGCCCGCGTCCGGCAACCGAGACCGATGATGAACTGGCGGCCGGTGCCGCGGCGCGTCGCCTCCCGGCGCCCACGGCCGAAGGCGATCGCGTCCTGGTGTGCGGACGCGACGACGCCGGCCGGCTCGCGGCCGACTGGCTCGCCTGGAGCGCCCAACTGGGCGTGGGCCCGTCGCGGATCATCTGCGTCGGCCCCGTCCCGCAGCCGGAGAACGGGGAAGGTTTCGCGGAACTGCTCTCAAACTCGTGGCACGGGGCATCGATCGACGCGGCCGTCCACCCCGACCCCGTCGGTGCAACGCTCGACCGGTTCCGCGGGCGCGAGGACGACGAGATCGCCGCGAGCGACCCTCGCGAGGCGATGCTCGAACTCTCCGGCCGCCCGGGGCGCATCCACCGGTGGATGTACCGCTGGTCGGCCCTCGCGATCGCGGCGCTGGCCGCCGTCGTCGGCATCGCGGGGTGGCGGATGTCCGCGGCCGTCGCCGGCCTGCGTAAGACCGCCGAAACAGCGAGGGCCCAACTGACGGAGGACCTCGCCAAACTCGAGCCCGAACTGCCGCAGATCAGCGCCTCCGGCGACCCCGTCGGCTACCTGATGGGCCGGATCGTGCAACTGCGCACCGCGCGCCCGCCCCTGGAGTACGAGCGGCCGACGCTCGCGGAACTGGCGCGGCTGATCGAGGCCCTCTCCATCGAGGGGCTCGACCCGGAACTCAAGATCGAGGAACTGAGCATCAGCAACGTCGGCGGCAGCGCCCGCTTCACCGTGCCGTCGTCGGACCTGATGTCCGGCGAGTTGATCCGGTCGCACCTTGCGAAGACGCCGGGCGAACTCGTCTGGCGGGCGGAGACATCCTCCCCCAGCGCCGGGCAGACCAACCGCACGTGGAGCCTCAACGGCACGTGGGTCGAACGCGGGAGGGGACGCTGACATGACGCGCTACGCCCCCATGAGCGAAGAGGCCCGCCTGCAGGTCGCCGTCGTCGCCGGCGCGACCGAGCGGAGCAACCGCCCCCGCTTCCTGCTGCTGCTCGCCCTGATCGCGCTGATCGGCGCGGGCCTCTACGCCGCGACCGCGGCGGCGCGGCTCGCCAGCGCCCGCGATGAGGTCCGCCGCGTGCGTGAGACCAGGGTGGCCGTGGACCGCTTCGTGCAGGAACTCCGCGCCGCACAGTCGGCGCGGCAGACTGACGGCGCCACGCCCGACCCGCAGGCTGCCCAGAAACTCCGCCAGATCGCCCTGCGGGTCGGCCTGCCCTCCAGCATCAACCTCGGCAGCGGGCAGAACCCCGATGCGCCGGGGTACGTCCGCAAGCGGTATACGGTCACCAACTTCCGCGTGCCGGACATCGCGCCGGTCCTGGAATGGCTCCAGCAAGCCACCGGCGAAAACTCCGTTGGACTGACCAACGTCGAAATCAACACCGTCCGCCTCCGCCCGCTGCGCACGAACCAGACCACGGCCAGTTGGGAAGTGGACGTGACCTTCACGAGGCTCGAACGGGACAGGTAAGCATGCACCACAGCGCCCTTTCCTCCCCCATCGTCCTCCTTGCCGCCGCGGCGCTCGCCCTGCTGGCCGGCGGGTGCGCCAATGACAAGGTGGACTGGAGCCCCACCATCGAGTATCCCCGCCAGATGAGCCAAGACCTCGCCCGCGCCGAGCATCTGGCCCGGCAGGCCCAACAGGCCGAGGAAGAAGGGCGCGCCGACGAGGCGATCAGACTCTACCGCGAGGCCGTCACCGCGTACCGCGACTTCCCCGCCGCGTGGAACAACCTCGGGCTGCTGCTGATGAACGCCGGCGAGGCCCTGGATGCCGCCAGTGCCTTCCGCATTGCGGCGGACATCTCGCCGACCGACCCGCGCCCGATGTACAACCTCGCCGAACTGTGGCGCCAGCGCGGCTATCTCGACGAGGCCGCCCGCTACTACACCGAGGCTCTCAATCGGGACGAGAACTACCTTCCCGCCCTGCGCGAGGCGATCTTCGTGGACCGCCACCTGCGCCTGCGGACCGACGAGATCGTCGCTCGGCGCATCCGCCGCGCCCTGCTTCTGGAGTCCGACCCGGTGTGGCGCGACTTCTTCGAGCGTGAGAAGATCCGCGTCGAGGCCGACCCGCGGGCCGCGTCCTGGAGCGTGGGGAGCTGACGCAGGAACCAGCGTCGCCGGGGGAAGAGAGCCGCATGCCCTCCCGCGCATGCACGTTCTGCGAGATCGTCCGCGGCGGCATCGCCGCGCACGTCGCCGCCGACACCCCCGACTTCCTCGCGTTCCTCGACCATCGCCCCCTCTTCCCGGGCCACGTGCTGCTCGTCCCGCGCCGGCACGTCCCGACGCTCGCCGACCTCCCCGCCGACCTGGTTGGCCCGATGTTCACCCTCGCCCAGCGCCTGTGCGTGGCGGTCCAGACCGCCATGCAGGCCGAAGGGACGTTCGTCGCCATCAACAACCGCGTGAGCCAGAGCGTCCCGCACCTGCACGTCCACATCGTGCCGCGACGCAAGGGCGACGGCCTCAAAGGGTTCTTCTGGCCGCGCCGCCCATACTCCGGCCCCGATGAAATGGCCGAGACCGCCGCCCGAATCCGCGCGGCGCTCGCCTAGCCGCCACCTCCCCGCCTACCTCTCCCGCCCGATCTGCCGCGTGATCGACGGATCGGTGATCTTGTCATCCTCCGCCAGCATGAACGCCTTCGAGAGGATGATCGCCAGCGTCCGGTCGCCTTCGAACGGCAGGAACACGCGCTCGCCCGCCA
>CALAFV010000103.1 GCA_937891445.1 uncultured Phycisphaerales bacterium
CCATGTCGTCACCGCTCCTTGCCCCCGCCGGCCGCCCGGCTCACCAGCGTTCCGCGTCGTTCTGCGGCCCCAGCGGCCAGAACTCCGTCCGCACCCCGTTGATCGTCGCGCCGCCCTGCGCCGTATGGGTCGCCCCCTTGAGGAACTCGTGCGGGAACGGCAGCACCGGCCGCGATGCATCATCCAGCGCCTTCAGGTGCTCCGGCGCCAGGTGCACATCCAGCGCCCCGAGGTTGTCCTCCAGTTGCTGCATCGTCCGCGCCCCGATGATCGTCGAAGCGACCCCGGGCCGCGACTGCACCCACGCCACCGCCACCCGCGACGGCGTCGTCCCCACCTGCTTCGCGACCGACAGCAGCACGTCCACCACCGCGTACGCCCGCTCGTTGAGGTGCGCGCTCACCCAGGCGCCGCGCCCCGGCTGCGCCGTCGCCGCGCTCTCCCGCGTGTACTTCCCCGTCAGGATGCCGCCCTTGAGCGGGCTCCACGGCGTCACGCCCAGCCCCTGGTCCATCGCCATCGGCACAAGGTCCGCTTCGACCGTCCGCTCCAGCAGCGAATACTCGATCTGCAGCGCGATCAGCGGCGTCCACCCGCGCAGCGTCGCGATCGTCTGCGCCTGCGCCACCCGCCACGCCGGCGTGTCGCTGAACCCGATGTACCGCACCTTCCCGGCGCGCACGATGTCGTCCAGCGTCCGCATCGTCTCCTCGATCGGCGTGTGCGGATCGTTGAAGTGCATCCAGTACAGGTCGATGTAGTCCGTCTGCAGCCGCCGCAGCGAGTGGTGCAACTGGTCGTAGATCCCCTTGCGCCCCGCGCCGCCCGCGTTGGGGTCGCCCTTGAACATGCTCCCCATGAACTTCGTCGCGATCACCACGCGGTCGCGCTTCGCCGGCGTCCGCCCGATGTGGTCGCCGATGATCCGCTCCGAGTGCCCCTTGGTGTAGATGTTCGCCGTGTCGATGAAGTTCCCGCCGCGGTCCAGGTACGCGTCGATGATCCGCTGGGACTCCTCGACGTCCGCCCCCCAGCCCCAGTCCGCCCCGAACGTCATCGCCCCCAGGCACAGCGGCGACACCCGAAGACCCGAACGCCCCAGCGTGATGTAATCCGTCAGCGACATGGTGTCTCCTCGCGGCAGGTTCCAACCCACGAGCGTGGCATCCTATTCCTCCTGGCCTCGCCCGGTTGCGGTTGTCTCAACACAATGCGGCTCGCGCAACACCGCACGCTCACCGCCACCGATGACCGGGGCTGAACGCGCGAACCTTTGATCCTCGCCGCCCCCTACGGCGGCGTCCCGATCGCCGACCAGCGCATGCGTTTGCCCCGCGTGGGAGCCGCCTAGCGGCTGCGCGATCAGGACATCTGAAGCGACTCTCATCACTCACCGCACGCGGCCCAATATGCTCGTGCTGGGCACATCCGCAGGAGCCTCGCCATGGCCCACCTCGTCGGACGCGATGCGTACCGCCCCCCGCCGCCGGACGCTGCGGCAACCGAGCCCGCCCTCGCCGACGTGTACCTCCACCCCGGCCCGCAAGCGGAAACCCTCCCGCCGACGCGCCGCGAGCGCATCATCGACATCATCGGCTTCGTCATTCTCGGCCTGATCCTCGCCGAGGTGCTCGTCGCCACATGGCTCGCGGCACGCTGGACGATCATCCTCGTCGCCGTGGTGCTCGTCACCGGCGTGCTCCTGCTGCTCCACGCACGCCCGCACATGCCGCACCGACACCGCGCAACCCATCCGCGCGACCCGCTCTTTCCCTCGCCGGAGCGCCGCTAGGTCGTGCCCTCTCCTGCCGCCGCCCTCTACGACGCGATCATCGTCGGCGGCGGCCCGGCGGGGCTCAGCGCCGCCATCGTCCTGGGCCGCTGCCGCCGCCGCGTCCTGCTCGTCGACGCCGGCCGCGCCCGCAACCGCTGGTCCGAGGGCCTCCGCAACTACCTCGGCCACGACGGCATCGACCCGCGCGAACTCCAGCGCCTCGGCCGTGCCGAGGCCGAGCGCTACGGCGTCGAGGTCTTGGCCTGTGAGGCCACCGACGCCGGCTTCGAAGGGCCCGCAAACAAGCCCGACCGGTTCTGGGTGCTCCTCGACGACGGCGCCCGCCCCCGCGCCAGGAAACTCCTCCTCGCCACCGGCGTCACCGATGTCCTCCCCGACATCCCCGGCCTGGCCGAGTTGTACGGCCGCTCCGTCCACCACTGCCCCTACTGCGACGGGTACGAGCACAGGGATGAGCGGCTCGCCGCGTACGGCCCCAAAGGCAACGGCGCCGGCGCCGTCGGCCTCGCCCTGTCGCTGCGCACCTGGACCGCACACGTCGTCGCCCTCACCGACGGCCACCCGCTCTCGGATGATGACCTCGCCCGCGCCACCCGTGCCGGCATCCGCATCCGGGAAGAACCCGTCGCCCGCCTCGAGGCCACCGGCGGCCGCCTCACCGCCGTCACCTTCACCCACGGCCCAGCGGAACCGTGCGACGCCCTCTTCTTCAACACCGGCCAGACCGTCCGCAGCCACCTGGCCCAGCGCCTCGGCTGCCACCTCAACCCCGACGGCTCCGTGACGACCGCCAACAACCAATGCACCGACATCCCCGGCCTCTACATGGCCGGCGACGCCGACAAGGACGTCCAGTTCGCCATCGTCGCCGCCGCCGAAGGCGCCACCGCCGCCGTCTCCATCAACCGCGAACTCCAAGACGATCCATGAGCCATACACCGCCCCCCGCGCCACGCCGGAGATGAGCCCTCTCCCCCTCTCTCTCTCTCTTCTCTTCCTCTACGGCGAATCACCGGGTTCCTCGTGCAGAGGAGGACGGAGGACTAAGGACTGAGTGGTGGTGGGTCGGGGCTCTCCTGGCTGCTTGGTACTGTGTCGCTGTGTGCTGTGCTGCTGTGTGGTGTGCCTGCCGTCCTGCCTGATTCCGCAGGCAGCACACGTGGCGAGCCCACGGCCGCCT
>CALAFV010000104.1 GCA_937891445.1 uncultured Phycisphaerales bacterium
TCACCGACGCCGCCCCCGACATCCGCTGCGCCGGGCCGGAGTGCACCAGGTAGCGACTCTCGTCAAGGCCCCCACGGCCCCGCGTACTGGACACCGAACCCCCCGCTGTCGCGCTCGGCGAGTTGGTGCAGCCGCTTGGCGATCTGGCGCAGGTGCAGCGCATCGTGCGCCGCCCAGGCGGCCATCAGGTGCCCGACCGGCACCGGACCCACTCTCGGGTGCGGGTGCGCGATCGACCAGTCCACATCCCCCAGCGACCGCAGCCACCCGATCGAGTGCGAGCGCTCGGTCACCAGCCTCGCCATCGACTCGTCCATGTCCCGCTCGTTGTACTTCCGCGAGACGGCCCACCCCTCCGGATCGATCTTCGGCCACGGCGCGGTTGGGTCACGCAGCGTCAACTCGATCCGCGCGCGGAAGTCCTCGACCTCCTCGTCCGCCAGGTGGTTGACGATCTCGAGCACCGACCACGCCCCATTGGGGTAGTTCGGGTGCGGCGGCTTCCACCGCGCCTCCTCGGTCGTCAGCGCCGAGACGGCACAACTCACCATGTTCGGGAACGCCTCCATCCGCTCGATCAGCCGCTGGATCTCCATCGCTCACCTCGGACGTGCCGCGGCCGCGGCCGCGCGGAAGGAGAAATGTGTGTGGACGGGGCGCAGGGCCCGAGCCGCGATCAATCGCCGCCCTGGCGCATCCGCTCGAGGCCCTCGGGGAACGGGTAACTCGGGAAGACGCCGACGTGGCCGAAGTGCCACAGGGCCGGGGCCGGGTAGACGTCGCCGCGGAAGCCGGCCTGGTACATCGTGCGCAGGACGCTCTCGAAGGAGGGCTCGCGGCCGTCGGGGCCGAGCAGCCGGTTGGCGCGGGCGTTGAGGAAACTGACGCTGGCGACCGGCAGCCGCTCGCGCCGGCCGCGGAGCATCTTGGTGATCGTCGCGAAGCCGCGCGAGAGGTCCTCGAGCGTGAAGTGGTCGCGCCCGCGCGGGCGGAGCAGCGCCAGCACCAGCAGGCTGTCCAGGTCGTATTTCAGGACGTACGGCTCGCGGTCGCTCGCGGCGTGGACCGACACCGACTCCTGGAACATCTTGGCGAAACTCGTGACGCCGCGAGGGGTCCACTGGCTCGTGTGGATCAGGTCCACGAACTGCGCGATGATGCCGTGGGAGTTGTCCACGTCGTTGACGCCGCAGACGACCGCGCGGTAGCGGCCGTCGAGGACGTCCCGCAGCATGTCCTGGCCCCAGAGGATGCGGATCCGCTCGACCGAGCCGGGGCCGGTCAGGCCCGTCGGCCCGGCGGGGAGCAGGCTGACTCGATCCGGGTACTGCTCCGACGGCAGGAGCAGTTCGGCGTCGTCGTCGTAAAGCCTCACGGGGGGCGCGCCGGTGGAGGCGGGCGTCGTCGAGTTGGCCATGCGGGACCTCCTGTCGCGGGACGCCGCGGCCGGGCCGGGCGCCTCCGGCTGATCGTACCCGCCGGCGGGCGGGCGGCGAGGGACAGTTCGGCTAACGCCCGTTCAGAAGCGACGCCGCCGCGGCGGTCCGTCGCCCCAGGCCCACGTTGAGGGTCTCCTGACACAGATCCGTGTTGCGACTGCGGCGCATGCTCAATGCCGGGACGGTGTCCCCCGGGCTCCGCCCCTGGCTGGGAGTCCCCGGCCTGACCGGGATACTCTTTGCGCCGTGGGGCCGCGACCGCCCCCTCGACGGCCGGCGGAGGGCTCCACGGCGCCGCGCCAACACCGCACTTGAACCTGCCCCCGGATGAGCCGCCGCGGGCCGGGTCGGTATGCGCGTCCCTGACTCCCGAGGTGCCCGTCATATGGCGCAGGTTTCCCCGAGGCCGGACGTTCCGACTGATCCGCCGGTCTCCCGAGGTGGGCCGGAGTCGCACGATCCGATGGATCGGCGCCGCGGCGGCGACCCAGCGGGCAGATGGGGCGGGAGCGACCTGGTGCGGGTGCTGGCGTGCATCGGGATCGTCCAGTTTCACATGCGGTCGCCGTACATGGAACGGGCCGATGGGCCGCTTCTGGCGTTCGGCCTGCTGACGGTGGCCTTCGCGGCCCAATCGGCTCAGAGGTCCCGGAGCCTCGGGAGTTTCGCCGCCAGCCGCGTGCGCCGACTTCTCGTGCCATGGGTGTTCTGGTCGGTCGCGTACGGCGCGCTGAACGTGGTGATGGCGGCCCGCCACGGCCGGCCGCTCTTCGGCTGGGCCGAACCGAAGATGCTCCTGATCGGGACCAAGTTGCACCTGTGGTACCTTCCGTTTGCCTTCGCCGCGAGCCTGGCCGCGGGGGCGTACGTGATCGCGCGGCGGGGAAAGCCGCAGCAAAGCGCCTGGGCATGGGCTGAGTTGCTGCTGATCGGGGTCGTCGCTCTGGTGCTGAGCGGGTGGCTCGTGGACCGGCTGCCCGCTCCAATGCCGATCCCGCAATGGCTCGTGGTGGCGCCGGCAGTGCCGCTGGGACTGGCCTTCGCCGCGATCGGGCCGGCCTTCGGAGCGGGGAGGCCTTGGGTGATCAGCGTGCTGGCGCTCGGACTGGTCGCCAGCCTGGCGGCCACGGCCATGGGGATTGAAGCCATCCCGCAGCCACAGGCGGCGGTCGCGTTAGTCTGCGCCCTCCTCTGGTCTGTGCCCTGGAAGGCGCCCCGGGTCCTGACCGCCGCCGCGCAGCTCACGATGGGCATCTATCTGCTGCACCCGTTCTTCATTCTGATAATGTACCGCCACGCCCCCGAACACGTGAAGTCGTGGACCGGGCTTGCGGCGGTGGTGCTGGCGTCGGGCGCCGCGACCTGGGCGATGAGGCAGACGCGTCTGCGCGAGATGGTCTGACTGCGGAAGCCAGCGGACCTGAGCGCCAACACGGCACAGCGCCCGGGTCTATCGCCAGCGCAGC
>CALAFV010000105.1 GCA_937891445.1 uncultured Phycisphaerales bacterium
GATGATGGGCCTGGGGTCGATCATCGGCACCGGCATCTTCGTGAGCATCGGGATTGCGACGGGAGTGGCGGGGCCGTCGGTGGTCGTGGCGATCGTGGCGGCGGCGGGGCTGGCGGTGTGCAACGCGCTGAGCAGCGCGCAGCTCGCGGCGAGCCATCCGACGAGCGGGGGGACGTATGAGTACGGGTACGTGTACCTGAATCCGTGGCTGGGCTTTGCCGCGGGGTGGATGTTCCTGTGCGCCAAGTCGGCGTCGGCGGCGACGGCGGCGCTGGGGTTTGCGGGGTACACGCTGGTGGCGCTGGGGGCACCGGACTCGGCGTGGCGGGTGGTGCTGGCGCTGGCGGCGGTTGTTGGGCTGACCGGGTTGGTGCTCAGCGGGCTGCGGCGGTCGAGCGCGGCGAACATCATCATTGTGTCGGTGACGCTGTCGGCGCTGGTGTTCTTCGTCGTGGCCGGCTTGCCCGCGGCGGTGCGGAGCGGCGAGGAGCACTTTCGCGCGTTTTTCGAGAGCCCGTCGGGGGATGTGCGCAGCCCGATCGTCCGATTGCTGGAGGCGACGGCGCTGATGTTCGTCGCGTACACGGGCTACGGGCGCGTGGCGACGATGGGCGAGGAGGTGCGGTCGCCGCGGACCACGATCCCGCGCGCGATCGTGCTGGCGCTGGTGGCCGCGATGGTGCTGTACGCGGCGGTCGGGGCGGTGGGCGTGGGTGCGGCGGGGGCGGCGTTGTTCGGGAGCGTCGGGACGGAGCGCGCAGCGCCGCTGGCGGTCGTGGCGAGCGGCTTCGGCGTGCCCGGGGCGGGGGTGGTGCTGTCGGTCGGGGCGGTGACGGCGATGCTGGGGGTGCTGCTGAACCTCATCCTGGGGTTGTCGAGGGTCGCGCTGGCGATGGGGCGGCGGGGCGACCTGCCGGCGGCGGTGGCGCGCGTGAGCGGGCCGCGCGGCGTGCCGGTGAACGCCGTGTTGCTGGTGGGGGCCGTGATTTTCGTCCTGACGGCAGTGGGGAACATCAGGCTCGCGTGGTCGCTGAGCGCGTTCACGGTGCTGGTCTACTACGCGGTGACGAACCTGGCGGCCTTGCGCCTGCCGCGCGAGCGGCGGCTGTTCCACCCGGCGATCGCGTGGGTCGGGCTTGCGGGGTGCCTGGGGCTGGCGTTCTGGGTGCAGCCGCGGGCGTGGGGCGCGGGGGTGTGCATCCTGGCGGTGGGGCTGGTGGGGCGAGCGCTGTTGCGGAGACGGGGTGGAAGGGGTGATGGCGCCGGCGCTGCCTAATGAACAGTCGGGCGCGGGGTGGCCGGGCCGCGGTGGCCTCTGTTAGACTCTGGGCCGTCCCGGTGCCGATGATGGTCGGCCGTTTTTGCGTCCAGTGTCATCACTTGCCCTTGTCGAGGCCGGCCTCGCATGCCCATTGCAGATCTGAAGCACGTTCCCGGAAGGTTGCCGGAGGGGTACGTGGCGGTTCCGATTGCGCCCGGGAAGGGGGCGCAGGGGGATCTGCGGGTGTGCGTGGTGGCGCGGCAGGGGGAGGATGCGGCGGCGGGGCCGCTGGTGCTGCTGCGCGACCGCGTGGACAGCCGCGTGTACCTCGGGTGCATGGTGGACGCGGGGGGGCAGGTGCACGGGTGGGTGGAGGTGTGGGTGCAGGGGGTGGATGGGCTCGCAGGGACGGTGGGGGCGGCGCGGCAGGGGGTGAACAACGCGGCCATCGATGAGCGGTGGCTGGCGCAGGTGCGGGCGATGGAGCGGCTGGATCGGCCGCTGCTGGTGATGACGGGGTGGGAGAAAGAGCGCCCGCTGCCGACGTTCGTGGATGTGGCGTCGGGGGAGGCGGTGAACCTGGTTGACAAGGAGAGCGGCGACCGGTGGCGTCTGTGCGAGGATGATGCTGTTCTCGAGAAGGCGGGGTTGCCGCGGTACTCGTCGTCGCTGCACCGGTACCTGTACCTGAAGGAACTGGGGGCGGAGAGCCCGCTGGTGCCGGTGACGGAGGGGGCGCCGGAGGGGAAGGGGACGCGACCGCTGGCGGAGATTCTGGGCGGGAGGAAACTTGCGCCGCTGAACCCGGGGGGCGGGTACGTGATGGTGCGGGCGGCGAGCCCGATCGCGTACGAGCCGTTCGTCGATGCGCTGGGCGGGGCGCCGTGGTCGGGGATTGCGCACGGGCGGGGGACGGTGGAGGTTGAACTCAGCGGGCGCGGGGCGAGCGGGCTTGAGGGCGATGCGGGGGTGTTCCTCGGGCAGCAGGGGAAGTGGGGGCGGCTGCTGGAGGCGCTGCACCTGAAGTTGCGGGCGCTGTCGGACGCGGTGGGGGCGGTGCAGTCGATGGTGCAGGCGATGCGGCGGCCGCTATTGAACGTGTCGCCGGAGAGTTTCCGCGTGCGGATCGGGGAGCCGGCGCGGGGGCTGCCGTACCTGTGGACGGCGCGGGTGGTGCTCGTCGATCCGGGGGAGGCGGTGCCGATTGGGGTGCAGGGGGCGGACGCGACGTTCTACGTGCCGGCGTTGGGGGCGATGGGGTCGAGCATCTACCGGCCTGGGGTCACGCTCGCGGCGACGCGCGGGCGCGGGACGCTGCGGATCCGAGAGATCGTGGCGGGCGGGGGGAAGGGCGGGGACGAGTTGGTCCTCGAGGCGACGGTTGCGACGCAGGAGAAGATCGAGCCGTCGCGGAACGACCTGGTGTGGGTGCGGGCGAACCTTGCGAGCGGGCCCGTTGACCTGTACGGGCGGCTGGAGAGCAAGGCGGCGATGGCAGCGGGGGAGTTGCGGTTCCGGACAGTGCCGCAGAAGTTCGCGCCGGAGGTGGCGCGGGCGCTGAAGGAGGCGCAGGGGGTGCAGTTGCCGGAGTCGCCGCTGGAGGTGTCACCGGTGCTGAGTTCGCCGGTGGACCTGTACGCCCTGGCGGTGCTGGCGGTGCGGACGCTGGTGACGGACCCGGGGACGACGTTGGCGGTGGCGCTGGACGAGATGCTGAGTCTGGCGCGGCAGGCGGCGGCGGATTACACGGAAGATGTGCCGCTGCCGCGGCGGATCCGGGCGCTGTTTGAGCGCGATCCGCGGTGGATGGCGTCGCTGGGGCCGCAGCATCTGACGAACGAAGGGCTGAGCCCGGAGGAGGCGCTGGACGTCATCCCGCAGGACCTGTGGTGGGAGACGCTGGCGATGGTGGTGCGGATGTTCCCGGGGCTCGGGCCGGACAGCGTGTGCGCGGACTACGGTGATGCCCGGCCCGACGGGCTGCACCGGGTGTTCGATCGGGCGGTCGAGGACCTGGACGGGCTGCTGCGCAAGAGCCGGAGCCTGATCGTGATCGACTGGAAGTTCAACCGCGAGATTCACGCGGTGATCAGGGACTACCTGACTGGGGTGCAGGGCGTGAAGGCCTGAGCGACAGGGGTGAGAGCACCCGGAAGAACAAGAACGGAGCAACGCGATGGGGATGATGAAGAGGCTCGTGGTGCTGGTGCTGGTCGGGTATGCGGCGGCGGCGATCGGGTGCGCCGGCGGGCCGCGGATGGGGCGGTACGACGTCGTGGTGTCGATGGCGCCGGCGCTGCTGGAGCAGCCGGGCGGGGCGCCGTCGGTGACGGTGAACCTGGTGGGGGTGAACGACGCCGAGGCGGACAAGTGGAACGCCAAGAACATGAACGAGTACTGGACGCCGAATGATCCGCTGCGGCAGGATGCGGCGTCGTACGCTCACGTGATGCAGTTCGGGCCGGGCCGTTCGGAGCCCAAGACGCTGTCGAAGGACGACCCGATTTGGAACACGTGGTCGAACTCGGGGGCGATGCACCTGTTCGTGCTGGCGGACCTGCCGGGGTCGCACGAGGCGCGTCCGGGGTCGGCCGATGCGCGGCGGCTTGTGCTGCCGCTCGACCGGCGGCGCTGGGAGGCGGGGAAGCCGATCGAGATCGAACTGCAGCGGAGCACGATCCGTCTGAAGACGCAGATGAAGCCGGAACCGAAGAAGTGAGCGCCGGCGGCCGTGGGCTCGCGGCCGCGACGCTTGTAACGAGAGGACGATGAGAACACTCGGCGGGTTCGAGACGGTCCAGGAACTCTACCGGGGAGGCCTGGGATCGGTGTTCTCCGCGCGCCCGGAGGGGAGCGGGGGCGTGCCGTCGCACGTCGTGAAGGTGTGCGAGCCGGTTGCGGAGATTCTCGGCGAGGAACAGGCGCGGGCGGCGGTCGAGGTGTTCCTCGAAGGGGTGCAGGTCCAGCGCGCCGCGGCGAAGGCGGGCGGGGAGCACTGGGCGCCGGTGCACGCGGAGGGGCGGACGCCTTACGGGGCGTTCTACGTGACGGACCTGTTCGACCGCGGGTCCCTTGAGCGGATCTTCGCGGGGCGTGTGCGGTTCGACGGGCGCACGCTGCACCATGTTGCGGCGTCGGTGGCGGCGGGGCTGCGCGAACTGGAATCGGCGTGCGGGCGCGGGCACGGGAATCTGCGGCCGACGAACGTGCTGGTGGCGGGAGGCGAGGGGCTGGGCACGGCGCGGATCGTGCTGAGCGATCCTGGCGTGGATCGCGGGGAGGAGACGCGCACCGCCGACCTTCGCGACCTGGGGCGGCTGATCTATCAGGCGGTGATGCACCAGGGGGTGCATGAGGGGATGGTGCTGCCGCTGCCGCCGGCGCCCGCGTGGGCGGTGCTGGGGAAGGCGGGGGACGGGTGGCGTGAACTGTGTTCGCGCCTGCTGGCGGGGGAGGGGATGACGCTGGAG
>CALAFV010000106.1 GCA_937891445.1 uncultured Phycisphaerales bacterium
GCCGCCAAGGGCGCCCGGTCTACCGGGCGTCGGGTGGCACGAGGTTTGAACTGTCCTCCTGCGTCCGGGCACGCTTCTCAGAGGCATGCCCGGAGCAGCCAAGGAGGACACCGATGATGGTCCGAGTCAACCGCATTCCGATGCCGACGCCGGGCTCGCTTGCGCGGGAGATGGATCGCCTGATGCAGTCGTTCCTTCGCCCGGGCGTGCTGCCGCTGCCGACCTTCACCGAGGCCGAGCGGCCCTTCCCGCCCCTGAACGTGTGGGAAGAGGGGGACGCCGTCTTCGTCGAGGCCGAGTTGCCGGGGTTCACGATGGACCGCCTGGAGGTGACCATCGTTGGCAACGAACTGACGATCGCCGGCGAGCGCCCGGAGACGAAACTCCCCGAGGACGGCGTGTACCACCGCCGCGAGCGCAGGGCCGGCCGCTTCACACGCACGCTCACGCTGACGGTCCCGATCAACGTGGACGCGGTGACCGCCGAGATGAGCAACGGCGTGCTCCTGGTGAGACTGCCGAAGGCCGAGACGGCTCGCCCGCGGAAGATCGAGGTCAAGGCGAAGTAACGCCCGGGGCCATTCCCAGGCCACGGATACGCACGGAGGATCGACGCATGGTCCAGAACCAGACTCCAACGGTGCACCCCAGCGCCGACGAGGCCGTCGGGCGTGAGCACACCCGCCCGTCCTTCCGCCCGGACATCGACATCTACGAGACGCGCGACGAGATCGTGCTCGTCGCGGATGTCCCGGGCGCCTCGGGCGACGACATCGACCTGAACTTCGAGAACGGCGTGCTCGACCTGCACGCCCGCGTCCGCCCGCGCCGGGCGGAGAACGCGGCCTACCTCGTTCAGGAGTACGGCGTGGGCGACTTCCACCGCTCGTTCCAGGTCAGCGAGGATGTGGACTCGTCGCGCATCAGCGCCGAGATCAGCGGCGGCGTACTCACGGTGCGCCTGCCGAAGGCCGCCGCGGCCAGGCCGCGGAAGATCGAGGTTCGGAGCCGCTGAGCGGCGCTCTCCGGCCTCGCACAACGCTGCGCTCCGCACACGGACCCGGTGTCCCGACCGCCCCGGCACGGAACAACCCGTGCCGGGGCGGCGTTTGTATCCGAACGGCCCGCCGCACAGCGCGGCCGGAAAGGAGAGCACCTTTGACGAACGACTTCCGCATCCGCCACATCGCCGACGACGCCGGCGCAGCGCCCGCTCCGAGCGATCGGGGACAGGGACCGGGCGCGACGCCCCCGCCGTCGGACGCCGAGGTCCTCGACGCCTACTCCCGCGCCGTCATCGGCGTCGTCGAGAGCGTCGGCCCTGCCGTGATCGGCGTCACGGGGCCCGCGGGGCCGGACGGCCGCCCGACCCGCGGCGGCTCGGGCTCCGGCGTCATCATCTCGTCCGACGGCCTGGCGCTGACCAACAGCCACGTCGTCCATGGCCGCACGCGCCTGAGCGCCACAACCGGCGACGGCGACCGCCTCGATGCCGCGGTGATCGGTGACGACCCCGCGACCGACCTCGCCGTGCTGCGCATCGCCTCGCGCGACCTGCCGGTCGCCCCGCTTGGCGACTCGCGGGCCCTGCGCGTCGGCCAACTGGTCATCGCCGTCGGCAATCCGCTTGGTCTGCACTCGACCGTCTCCACCGGCGTCGTCAGCGCCCTGGGCCGGTCGCTCCGCGGCCAAGAGGGGCGGCTGATCGACGACATCATCCAGCACACCGCTCCGCTCAACCCGGGCAACTCGGGCGGCCCGCTGGTGGACTCGCGCGGCCGCATCGTCGGCATCAACACCGCGATCGTTGCGATGGCCCAGGGCCTGGGTTTCGCCGTCTCGAGCCAGACGGCCGAGTGGGTCCTGCGCGAGATCCTCGAGCACGGCAAGGTCCGCCGCGTCTACCTCGGTATCGCGGTCGGCTCGGCGCCGATCCCGCGCCACCTGGCCCGGGCGCTCGACCTGCTCCAGGACCAGGCCGTCGAGGTCGCCGGCGTCCAGCCCGGCAGCCCCGCCGCTCGCGCGGGCCTGCGCGAGGGCGACCTGATCGCGGAGATCGAGGGCCGCATCGTCCACTCCGTGGACGACATCCACCGCCTGCTCCCGCGCCTCACGCCTGGGCGGCCGGTCACGGTCCGGATCGTCCGCGACGGGCGGGCGATGGAGGTGGCGGTTACGCCTGCGCCGTCGCCGTAACCGCGCCGGCAAGCACCTCGCGGCTTTCGACGACCCGCACCCCTGCCGCGCGCATCTCCTCCAGCGCCCGGTCCACGTCGCCCGGATGCAGGTCCACGCCGCGGCAGGCGTCCTCGATGCACACGGCCTCGAACCCCGCGGCGAGGGCGTCCAGCGCCGTCGCCTTCACGCAGTAGTCGGTCGCCAGCCCGACCACGAAGATGCGCGTGACGCCCAGGTCGCGCAGCGCCCCGGCCAGACCGGTCGAGCGCCGGCGGCCGTTGTCGGCGAAGCCGCTGTAACTGTCGATCCGCGGGTCGAGGCCTTTCCGAAAGATCGCCGCGAAACGCTCCGTGCGCAGGCCGGGGGCGAAATCCGCCCCGGGCGTTCCCTGCACGCAGTGCACCGGCCAGAAGACCTGCGACAGACCGGCCAGTTCGCCGACGTCGCCGATCTTGCGTCCGGGTTGATTGGCCGCGAAGGACCCGTGCTCCGGCGGGTGCCAGTCCTGCGTCGCCACGACGATGGGGAAGCGGTCCATCAGCGCGTTGATCACCGGCACTACCTCATCGCCGCGCGGCACGGGCAGCGCCCCCGTCGGGAGGAAGTCGTTCTGCACATCGACGACGATCAGGGCGTCCATGGGGCCTCCTTTCGCATCGCGCTCGGCGGTGTCCCTTCCCGCATCAGACCTCGAAGTTGAACCCGCGCTTCGTCAGCCGCTCGTACCGCTTTCTGTCGAACCGGTACAGCCGCGCGGCCCGGTGGGCCACGTCCTTCTGCACTTCGTCGGTTTCTTCCAGCAGGCCCATCGCCAGGATCCGCTTGCGGAAGTTCCGCTTGTCCAGCGGCCGCTCCAGGATCGTCTCATACAGCCGCTGGAGTTGCGAGAGCGTGAACCTCCGCGGCAATAGTTCGAAGCCGATCGGCTGGTACCGCACCTTCCCCTTCAGCCGCTGGAGCGCCATCGCCAGGATCTGGTCGTGGTCGAACGCCAGCCGCGGCGGGTCGCTCACGCTGAACCACGCCGCCTCGCTCGCGTCCGTCGCCGCGGCGATCCGGTGTTCGCTGAGTTTCACCAGCGCGTAGTACGCCACCGAGATCACCCGCCCGCGCGGGTCGCGCCCGGGGTCGCCGAACGTGTACAACTGCTCGAGGTAGAAGTCGCCGATGCGGGTCTCTT
>CALAFV010000107.1 GCA_937891445.1 uncultured Phycisphaerales bacterium
AGCCGATCCATCCGCCGGCGCCGAAACTCTCGGGGCCGCCGATCATGATGAGGCCGCCGCCGATGTCGTGGACGTAGGCCCGCAGGTCCTCCTGCTGCTGCTGGGAGTAGGCGTACGCGGGCGTGTTGACCATGATGACCGCGTCGTACACGCCGAGTTCGACGAGGGACTGGAACGCCTCGGTGGGCGCCCTGACGTCGGTCTGAATGCGAGCCTCGGTAAGGGCGTTCACCAGCGCGGCGGCGTCCTCGGTGCTCGTTGTGAGCAGCAGGATGCGCCCCTCGCCGCTGACGAACGTCACCGCCAGAGCGCGGTTGTTTTCCGGGATCGTGTCGCCGATAGCCTCGCCGCCGGGGCCGGTGATGGGCTCGAAGATGGCCTCGAAACTCTGCACGCCCGCGGCGGTCATGGGCAGCGGGATGCTCAGCGGGTTCATCCCCGCCTCGAGTTCGACGTACGTGCCGAAGGCGGGGGAGTCGGGGTCCAGGTCGAGCACCTCGCCGTTGGATCTGATCGAGAGCGTGCCGGCGGCGGGGGCGGTGGCATTGATGAGGACGCGAAGGTTGATCGTCTCTCCCATGCGCGCCGTGGCGGGAGCGATCAGACGCTCGACGATGACCTCGCGCTCGTTGCGGAAGCGCAGCGGCAGGACATCGATCGGCACGCCGGCGGCCTTCGCGGCCTCCGCCGCGGCGAGCAGGCTGCCGACGGTCTCGTTGCCGTCTGTGATGAGCACGACGCGGTTGGCCTTGTCCTCCGGGAGCACGGCCAAGCCCAGGCGCAGGCCGTCCTCGAGGTTCGTGCCGTCGCGGCTGATGATCTGCTGGGTGTCGGGGCGCTCCTGTGGCGGGCCGGGGAGGGACTGCACGTACGCCTCGCGGGCGACCGTGACGCGGCCCAGCGCATCGCCTTTCTCCGCGGTCTCCGCGGACTTCTGCAGGTATGTCTCGGCCCTGGCCTGCTCCGAGAGGGGGACCGACTTGCTCTGGTCGACGATGACCGTGACGGCGACGCTCTTGGACTCCTTGCGCCAACTGGGCTCCGCCAGGGCGGCCACCAGCAACGCGATCACGATCAGACGCACGGCCAGCGCGACGCGGCGCGCCGTGGTGCCCATGCCCGAGAGCGTCGAGCGGCCGATCCACACGGCCAGGGCCCACAGAATGGGGATCAGCCACAGCCAGGCCGGCTGGTCGAACTGGATCGGGCCGAGATGGATGGAGGCGAGTGTGGCCATTCGTCCGCGGTGGGTGGGGAAGGGTGTCGGGCTCGATGCCGGGCGTCGTGGGGCGGGTTCAGGCTCCGCGTTTGCGGGCCGGTGGTGGTGTTGGGAACGCGACGATGCGGTTGTTGCCGCTGTCGAGCACAAAGGTCCGTTGTCCCATCACGGTAATGGCCCATGGCGTGGCGAGTTCTCCGCGGGCGCGGCCGGCGCGGCCCCAGACCCGCAGACCCTCGCCGGTCGCCAGGTCCACGCGCTGCACACGGTTGTTGCCGAACTCGGCGACCAGAGCGGTGCCGTCGCCCAGGAGGGCCATGGCGTACGGGTAGCGGAACTCGCCCAGGGCGCGTCCGGAGTGGTGCGGGCCGCCGATCCATCCCTTGAGATGCCCATCGAGGGTGAAGCGGCCGATGCGGTGATTGCGGGAATCGACGACGTACACCTCGCCCGCGGCGGGGTCGATTTCGATGCACTGGGGGCGTTGGAACACGATCGCGTCGGGGGCCTCCTCTTCGGCGATGCCGAAGGAGCCGAAGGAGAAGAGGAAGTTGAAGTCGCGGTCG
Organism: uncultured Phycisphaerales bacterium; assembly: GCA_937891445.1. GTDB lineage: Bacteria > Planctomycetota > Phycisphaerae > Phycisphaerales > UBA1924 > CALAFV01. The sequence continues at coordinate 1,786 of CALAFV010000107.1, forward strand.
TAGACGCTCACGCGGTCGTTGCCGCCGTACTCGGTGACATACAGGCGCTCCATCCGCGAGCCGTCGGCGGTGGGGAGGATGGCGATGTCGGTCGGGTAGATGAACTGGCCCGGCCCGTCGCCGTAACTACCGAAACTCGCGACCAGTTCGGGTTCGACGGGTCGCAGTGTCGCCGCCGCCGAGTTGGTTGCGGCGGGACGAGCCGGGGGGCGGTAGACCATGACCCGGTGGTAGTGGGTGTCGGGTATATAGAGGAGACGGCCGCCGTCGGGGCCGGGGCCGCAGGTGATGCCGACCGGCTTGCCGAGTTCGAACTCCGGCATGCGGAACCAGGCGATGCACTCGCCGGTCACAGGGTCGAGTTCCTGCACGCGGGCGGACTTATCCACAACCCACAGGTGCGAGCCGTCCTGTTCGAGCGCCCGGGGGTACGCGAACTGGCCCGGGGCCTCGCCGAGTTGACCCAGCACCGTGGCCCCGGCGATCGGTTCGCCCTGTTGCGAGCCCACCCCGCTCTCCCCCGGGAGGCACCCGTGCATGACCAGGGGAGCGGCGAGGGTGGCCGCGGCGATGACGAGGAGCCGCCCTCGTACCCGGCCCCCGCTCACCCCCTTCGGGGTGTCGATCTGTTGTGCTCCTGGTCGCACGATGCTGCTATCCCATACCCGGAGGCTGGCCCGCGTGTTGCAGGACGGGTGGCGACGGAGGGCAGAGTACCAGACGGGTCCCGTTCCCGCAGCCCAGCCTTACTCGCGCGGGGCCGCCGCCCGAGCCAGCAGGACGCCGGTTCCTGCTCCAATCACGATGCCCAGGCCCACAAGGTTCACCGCGGCAGCCGCGAGGCGTTCATCCCGGGCAAAGTGGAGGGACTCGAGAACCTGCTGGGCGAGGCTGGGGACGCCGGGCGGCTGCACGACGACGGCGGCCTCGATTTCGTGGAAGCCGAGGAGGCCGGCGGCGATCCCGGCGGCGGCGACGGCGCCCAGACCGCGTGCGTCCACGACGCCCTGCCACCAACCGATCAATCCGGCGGCGCCGTCGAGGCGGCGGGCGTCACGCACCTCCCGGGGCTCGAGGCTCGCC
>CALAFV010000108.1 GCA_937891445.1 uncultured Phycisphaerales bacterium
TGGCCGACGCGGCGGCCGCCGAGGAGGCCCGCCGCAACCCCGGCAAGCAGCAGGAACTGTTCCCTGATCCATCGAAGACGCCCGAGGCGGCCCGCGCGGCGGCGGGGGTGACGCCGCTGGCGCAGACGATCGCGAAGAAGGACGAGGAAGCCGAAGAGGAAGAGGACGAAGAGGAAGCGCCGTTCGACGTCGAGGACTCCGCGGAGGTCGAGGACGAGGAGGAGATCGACGAAAACGAGGACGGGGAGGAGGACGACGAGGACGGCGAGTTCGAGGACTCGGCGGAGGACGAGTACGTAGAGGACGAAGAGGTCGAGGAAGAGGAGGAGCCGGTGCGGCGGGGGCGGTGAGGCTCCGCGGCGCGGCGGACGCGGCAGCGTCGCGCGAGCGAGATGCGGGGGGCGCTACCTGAACGATGACGCGTTGGCCTTGGCCCACTGGTCGAGCGTGGTCGGGGCCTTGCCGCCGACGCGGCGGACGGTGTCGGTGACCATCGACGCCTCGCCGCGGCGGGCCATGCGCTGGAGGTCCACGACCGCGTCGGCGAGCCACGCGGGGGCGCCGGTGGCGGTGAGCATGGAGCGGTACTGCTCGTCCGGCACGTCCACGGCGCGCACGGGGCGGTCCAGCGCGGCGGCGAGGTGCTCGGCGATCTGCTCGAGCGTCAGCGCTTCGGGGCCGGTGACGATGTGGACCTTGCCGGCGTTGTCCGCGGGGGGCGCGAGGAGGACCGAGGCCATGACTTCGGCGATGTCCGCCGCGTCCACGTGGCTGGCGGCGCCGCGGCCGGTGCAGCCGTAGATGACGCCCTGGTCGCAGACGGTGCGGGCGTGGGTCAGCAGGTTCTGCATGTAGAAGTTCGGCTGGATGATGGTGAACGGGATGTCGCTGTCCACCAGGGCCAGTTCGGCGCGGGCGTGCCAGCGTGCAAACGGGTTGCTCCCGGCCGGGTGGGCGTTGATCACCGACAGTTTGACGAGCAGGCGCAGGCCGGCGCTGCGCGCGGCGGCGATGAAGCGCTGCTCGCGGTCTACCAGGGCCGGGTCGGCGGGGGTGATCAGCGCGGCCAGTTCGGCGCCGCGGAGGGCGGCGGCGACCGAGGCGGGGTCGTCCATGTCGCCGCGGACGATCTCGACGCCCGCGGGGAGGCTGGCGCTGGCGGACTTGGGGTTGCGCACCATGGCCCGGACCGAGGCGCCGGCGGCCGCCAGTCGCTGCACCAGGAGTAGCCCCACCGTTCCCGTCGCGCCGGTCACCAGGATCGTGGACATCCGCGGCTCCTCACATCTGGGCCTGCTGGTCGGGCCTGTTTGGTCTGTTAGAGCATATGGAAGTCCTCAGCGCGAAGAGCGCGGGGGCTTGAAGCAGAAAGGGCAGAATGCAGAGGACGCGGAGGGGGGAGAGGGGCTGAGAGGACGCTCATCTCCGAGGTAGGCACTAGGCACTAGGCACTAGGGACTAGGGACT
>CALAFV010000109.1 GCA_937891445.1 uncultured Phycisphaerales bacterium
GATGCCGGGCATCCAGATGTCGTCCCCGAGAATGAGTCCGCCGGGGCGGAGGAGAAAGAGGGGGGAGACACGGGCTTGAAAGCCTGTGCCATGGGGAGGCGCGAAGGATGGGGGAGAGGGAGGAGTCCGCTCACTTCGTTCGCGGCTCGTCGTGGGCGCTCGCTGTGTTCCTGCGGCGTTCGCGGTGGGGTGGCCCGCCGCCTGTGCGGGCGGGCTCGGTTTCGTGGTTGGAACGCCCCCTCGTGCCTAGTGCCTGATGCCTCGCCCTAGTCCCGGATGCCCCAGAGGGCGCGGATGGCGTCGAGGAGTTTTTCGACGGTGGCGGGGTCTACGCCGCGGCTGCGCATGACGTGGCGGGCCAGGGCGATGCCGGCTTCGCCTTCCTCGAAGATGGCCTTGGTGGCGCCGGCGTGCTCGAGGTCGTCCTTCTCGCGGAGGTAGCGGGCGCGGACGGTGACCTCGATCTGGGGGTTCAGTTCGCGGGCGGCCAGCACGATGGCGGCGCGCTCGGCGGAGTGGGGCAGGGTGAGGATGAGGTGCACCGCGCGGCCGACGCCCGCCTGCTCGAGGACCTCGATGCGGCTGGCGTCGCCGTAGATCGCCGAGCGTCCGGCGCGGGTCAGGCTCCGGACGGTGTCCATGTTCATCTCGACGATCACGGTGTGCAGACCCGCGTCGCGCAGCAGGGCGTCGACGAGGCGGCCCACCGGGCCGTAGCCGACGATGACGGCCAGGGGCTTCTCGGCGGGGACCTCGGCGATCGTGGCGGCGGCGCCAGCGTTGAGCGCCGCGGCGCGACGGTCGGCCCGGGCGTTGAGGGCCTTCCACAGCAGCGGCCGCCGCCGCACCCAGCGCTCGACGTGGTCGATGTTGCGGAACAGCATCGGGTTGAGCGTGATCGAGATCATCGCCGTGGCGACCAGCAGGTGGTGGCCGGCCTCGGGCATGAGGCCGTGGTCGCGGGCGACCTGGGAGAGGATGAAGGAGAACTCCCCGATCTGCGCCAAGCCGATCGCGACGGTGAGGGCCGTGCGGGCCGAGTAGCCCAGGACCGCGACGATGACCAGAGCCGCGGCCGGCTTGGCGAGCAGGACGATGCCCAGCGCGGCGGCGGCCATGAGGGGCTGCCGGAACAGGATGTTGGGGTCAAACAGCATCCCGACGGCGACGAAGAAGAGCACCGCGAAGGCGTCGCGCATCGGGAGGGCGTCGGCCGCGGCCTGATGGCTGACGGGGGACTGGGCGACGACCATGCCGGCGAGGAAGGCCCCCAGCGCAACCGAGGCGCCGAAGATGTGAGCGGCGCCGACCGCGATGGCGATCGACATGACCAGCACGGTCAGGGTGAACAGTTCGCGCGAGCGGAGGCGGGCGACCCGGATGAGGATCCACGGGACGACCCGCGAGCCGGCGAGGAAGACGATGGCGACCAGGGCGGCGAGTTTGGCCAGGGCCCAGCCCAGCGCGGCCAGCCCCTGGCTGTCGCCGTTGCCGTGAGCGTCCGCGTGTCCGTGGCCGCCGACCTGCGCGGCGCCCTCGCTGGCGGCGCGGGCGATCTCGGTCGCGGCGGCGTCGATGACGTCCGGGGTGGCGGCGTGGGCGAGGCCGCCGGCGGCGAAGTCGGTCCCTGGGAGGAGGTCGGCGAGGACAGGGACCGCGACGAGGGCCAGGACGGTGAAGATGTCCTCGACGATGAGCCACCCGACGGCGACATGGCCGTGGACGGAGTTGAGCATGTCGCGGTCCATGAGGACGCGGAGGAGGACCACGGTGCTGGCCACGGACATGGCCATGCCGAGGACCAGGCCGGCGCGCAAGGGCCAGCCGAAGGCGTAGAAGATCCCGACCGAGAAGAGGGTGGCGACGAGGCTCTGACCGACGGCGCCGGGGATGGCGATGCTCTTGACCGCCAGGAGGTCCTTGAGGTGGAAGTGGAGCCCCACGCCGAACATCAGGAGGATGACGCCGACCTCGGAGAGTTGCTGGGCGGCGTCGGGGTCGCCGACGAACCCGGGGGTGTGGGGGCCGATGACAACGCCTGCGAGGAGATAGCCGACGATGGGGGAGAGCCCGAGGCGCTGCGTGAGCAGGCCGAGGACCCATGCCGCGGCAAAGCCGGCGGCGATCGTGTTGAGGATCGGCAGGTCGTGCATGGCAGGTTAGATTAGCAGTTGGCGTCCGCGCGGCCAGCGCTGCGCGGACGCCGACTGAAGAAAAATGCGTGCACGACTGAGCCAGGAACGGGCGGCGCGAAGGACGCCGCGGCGCGGCTACTTCACCTCGAGTCCGCCGGCGGGCACCTGGTCCGACCGGCGCCGGCCTGGGGTGGCGGGTTGGTTGGGGTCGACGCCGGGGGGCGGCGGGAACCAGATGTTGAAGGTGTTGGCGTCGGGGTTGGCCTCGGCGGAGGCGTCGAGTTGGGTGCGGAGGGCGGTGGTGGCGAGCATCGGCCACGCCTTCTGCTGGAGCCACAACGGGGCCCGCGCGTACATGATGGAGCCGTCCACCGGGCCGGCGTCGAGGATGCAGCCGACGAGGATGCGGGCGGCGAACGTCTCGAAGTCGCGGTCCATGACCTCGAGGCGGGCGCGGTCGCCCTCGTTGACGCCGGTGGAGAAGATCTGGCGCCGGCGGTAGAGCTCGTGGAAGGTCCTGGCGTAATCGATCTCGCTGTTGAAGAGTTTCATCTCGCCGGTGAGCAGGCCGCGGATGTAGGCGCTGAAGAGGGAGCCCATGACCTCGGTGCGGGCGACCTCGGGGCTGGTGAAGCGGTCGTCGCGGGTGATCTCCTCCTTGACGAACTCGTCCAGCGGGAGGCTGAGTTGGCGGATGACGTCGGGGTTGTTGTCGTTGAGGTACCTGAACTCGCGGAGCGTCTTGTGGTACTTCTCCGCGCCGGCGGTGTCGCCGCGGCGGTAGAGGAAGCGGATGACGTCGCGGAGGAAGTTCTCGTAGCCCGCGGAGTACATGGTGTAGACCTTGGTGGTGGCGTCGAAGGGGGAGCGGGCGCGGAGTTCCTCGAGGATGCCGGCGTAGACGGCGATGAAGTGGGGGTTGGGGAGTTGGATGTAGAAGTCGGGGTTCACCAGGTCGAACGTGAGGTCGCCGCTGCGGTAGAGGTCCTGGATGGCCTGGATGGTGATGCGGTCGGTGTTGACGAAGTCGAAGTCCTTCTTGTTCTTCTCGTTGACGCGGAGGAGGGACTGCTCGACGCCGCGGGCGGACCAGTAGACGGCGTGGGCTGAGGCGTGGCGCCAGTCCAGCGGCCCGAACTTGCGGGTGTAGCGGATCATGCGCTCCGGCTCCATGCGGTAGATGTCCTCCAGGACGCGGCGGCGGAGGTGGCGGACGAGGTCCTGGAAGGCGGAGCCGTACTCGGGGTCGTGGAAGAGGTTGAGGAAGGCGACGTTGGCGTCGGGGCGCTGGCCGATCATCTGCACCGCGAGGTAGATGCGCTGGAGGCTGCGCTGCTCCTCGACCAGTTCGAGGATCGCCAGGGCGCCCTCGCGGCTGGCGGGGCGGAGGTCGGCGGGATTGAGGCCGGCCTCGGTGCGGAGACGCTCGATGAGTTCGGCGTGCTTGGGGCTGAGGGCGGCGACCTCGGCGAGGGTGGGCTTGGCCTCGGCGATGCGCTGGACCCACTGGACGTGGTCCTCGATCGCCTGCTCGTCGGTCCGCCCCTGGGTGGAGCGGCCGGGGGCGGGGCCCATGACGATCGTCCACTCACGCGCGAAGGCTCGCTTGTAGTAGTGGTTCGCGTCGTCCATGACGCCCTGGATCTTGTGAAGGTGGATCCAGGCGAGTTCCTTGTGGATCAGCAGGTCGTTGGGGTTGGCGGGGATGCCCTCGTCGCGGAGGAGGCGGATGCCGGCCTGCACCCACTGCCAGCGCTCCTGCGGCGTGTTGGTGGCGACGGAGATGTTGTACGCGAGGTTCCAGGCGTGGAAGGCCCAGACGCGCGGGAAGCGGGGCTGGAGTTTGGTGATCGTGGAGGCGAGGTCCACCGCCTCGTAGTACTTGCCCGCTTCCTTGAGGTCGTTGGCGCGGATCCAGAGCCAGTTGACGAACAGGCCGCGGAAGGCGCCCATGGCGATGCCGAGGGCGACCTGGCTGGAGGCCTTGTCGTCGATGGTGTCGGTGTAGACGAGGCGGTTGCGCCCCACCGAGGCGGCGACGGCGGTGGTCAGGCCGGCGCTGGCGGCGAGGAGGGAAATCATGATGCCGGCGGCGATGAGTTGGATGCGGGTGTCGCGGGTCATCGGTGCTCCCTTCGCGCGGGGGCGTTTGGTTTCACCACGGAGAGCACGGAGGGGGGATCACGAAACGGGCTTGTGAGTGCGCCGGCGTGCTGTCGTCTCACTCCTGCCCTGCTCCGTGTTCTGCGTGTCCTCCGTGGTGAACCTTCTTGTTGTCTTACTGGCCCGAGTAGGTCGCGAGTTCGCGGCGGCGGAAGATGGCGACGCCGATGGCGTAGAGGGCGAAGGTCAGGGCGCCCAGGAGGAAGGCGGCGCGGCCGACGGCCAGCCAGGTGACCAGGCGGCCCTCGACCAGGGTGGTCGTGGGGCGCAGGTCGGCGTAGAAGCGGAAGGCGTAGGCGAGGGGCTGGGCGATCAGGCGGACGATGAAGCGCCAGAGTTCGAACTTGGGGTCGTCCCACTCGCCGCCGAAGTATTCGAGGGAGCCGCCGAGGAAGCGGGCGCCCTCGGCGACGAGGAAGATGCCGGCGGCGACGAGGCTGGCGACCGGGAAACTCAGGAACGTGGCGGCGCAGACGCCGACCATCGCGATGAAGGCGAGTTTCATCCAGAGGATGAGGGCGACGCGGAAGAAGTTGGCGCGGTAGGAGCCGTCGGAGTAGAAGAGTTCGAGGCCGTCGGGGGGGAAGTGAACCGTGGCGGGCCCGGGGATGAGGGCGCCCTGGTTCTCGCCGCGGTCCATGATGATCTCGCCGTTGAGGATGGCGATCTCAAGCGAGCCGTCGTCGGCGATGGCGGCGGTGGAGATGTCGAGGATGAGCGTCTGTTCGAGGTGGGCGGAGATGGGGACGGGAGGGCCGCCGGCGATGCTCACGGAGATGCGGAACATGTCCCGCGGGTCGTTGCCGCCGGACTGGACGCGGTAGCGGAGGGTGAGGAGGCGCGCGGTCTGGCGGGCGCGGGAGAGGCCCTCGAAGCGGAAGATGCGGTAGTCGCCGGGCTCGATGGTGCGGGCGGCGGTGGCGACTTCCTTGTCGATCTCCTCGGCGAAGCGGGCGCGGAGTTGTTCGAGGATCCGCGGGGAGTCGAGGATCTCGGGGGACATCGTCGCCTCGGCGGCGATGCGGCGCTGGATCTCGTTCTCGCGGTCCTGGGGGGTGATGGTTTCGAGGATGGGCAGGGCGATGCGCCGGGCGGCGAGGACCTGTTCCTCCAGGACGCGGCGGTCTTCGGTGAGGCCCGTCCCGGACTTGGAGACATACGGGGCGGACTCGCCCAGGGCGGGGGTGTTGCGGAGGTACTCGGTGAAGAGGAAGACGCCGCTGGCGGCGACGGCCAGGAGGACGGCGGCGACACCGCTGACACCGAGCCACTTGCCCAGCAGGTACTGCCAGGGCGCGACGGGCTTGGTCATCGTCTGCCAGATGACGCGGTCGCGCTGCTCGAAGGCGACGGTGCCGACGCTCAGGAAGAGGACCAGCAGGGCGATGATCCAGAACGAGCCGCCGGCGCCGTACTGGAGGAAGGACTGCACGCGGTAGCGCAGCGGCGTGGTCTCGTTGAGCATGCCCGGCAGGGCGGCGAGCGCGAAGACCAGCAGGACGATGAAGACCAGCGAGACCTTCATCCGCACGGCCTCGGCGACGACGTTGCGGGCGATCGCCAGGATCGGAGCAACGCGGGAGACGCCCAGTACGCCGGCGGCGCCGCCAGCGTCGAACGCCAGGCGGAGGCCTTGCATCAGGGCGGAGAAGGAGGCGGTCAGGGCGACGATGCCGCCGAGGAAGCGCCCGACGTCGCCCCAGCGGAGGGCGTCAGCGCCGGAGCCGGGTTCGGGCGGGCCGAAGACGTAGGCGTCGCCGAACCAGACGGTCATCGGGACGACCGCCAGGGAGGCGATCAGGGCAAGGCCGAGGTACGTCAGGCCGACGCCGAGCCACACGATGATGAGGCAGATGCCCAGCGCGACGGCGGCGCCGACGGCGATGGCGGTGGGGTCGGCGCGGCGGTCGAGGATCGCCTTGATCGCGCGGGCGGTGATTTCGTCTGCGGCCTCGCGGCGGGCGATCTCGGGGTTGACCTGCTCGGCCCGGCCGGCCATGGCGCCACCGGAGGACTCGGCCTGGCGGGCGGCCGGCTCTTCGGTCTGCGGCGCGACGACGGCCTGGCCGGCGGCTTGGTCGGCCTTGACGGCGACGGTGTAGGCGCCGACGCCGCCGATCGCGGCCACGGTGAGGATGATCGAGGCGGCGACTTTGAAGAAGAGCGTGCCCTGGGCGCGGCCGAGGCGGCCGGCGAGGTCGCGGAGGGTCACGGCCTGTGCTCCTGTCGCGAGCCGCCGTCGTTCCCAGGCGCGCCGTCGCCCAGCAGCGAGCCGATGACGCTCTGGTCAACGTCGGCAGGGATCGGCGCGGCGGTCGCGGGGCGGGAGGGCTCGGGAGCCTTGGCGGGCTGGGGCTCGGGGTTGGCCTCGGCGAGCAGCGTCTTGAGGACGTCGTTCTCGGGCTCGGACGGCTGCTGCGGGGCGGCGGTGGGCTGCGGCGGTGCGCCCGCGGAGGTCGGGGCGGCGTCGGCGGCGGAGTCGCCTGCGACGAGTTTGCTGATGAGTTGTTCGCCCAGTTCCGCGCCGTCGCCCTGGAGGAAGGCGGCGGTGCGCCCGCCGTGCTGGGCGCCGGCGGCCTCGGCGCGCTCGGCGCGGGCGCGCTCGACGATGTCCACGAACAGGTCCTCGAGTTTCTGGCGGGGCTTGGCGACGCGGAGCAGGGACTTCTCGCCGCCGGTGCGTTCGCGGACGATGCGGTCGATCTCGGAGATCGTGGCCTCGTCGAGGGGCTCGAACTCGAGGATGGTCTGGTCCTCGGTGGTGAGGAGTTGGTCGCACGTCCCCTCGGCGCGGATCTTGCCGCCGTAGAGGATGATCATGCGGTCCACGCAGTCCTCAACGTCCGAGAGGAGGTGGCTGGAGAGGATGACGGTCTTGCCGCGGCGGCCCAGGGCGAGGATGAGGTCCTTGATCTGGCGCGTGCCGATGGGGTCCAGGCCGGTGGTGGGCTCGTCGAGGATGAGCAGTTCGGGGTCGTTGATGAGCGCCTGGGCGATGCCGATGCGGCGCTGCATGCCCTTGGAGTACTCGCGCACGGGGCGGTGCTGGACGGCGGTGAGGCCGACCATGTCGAGCAGTTCGTCGATGCGCCGGTTGCGCACGCGGTAGTCGAGTTCGAAGAGTTTGGCGTAGTACTCGAGGGTTTCGCGGGCGTTGAGGAAGGGGTAGAGGTAGGACTCCTCGGGGAGGTAGCCGATCCGCTTCTTGACGGCGACGTCGGAGGGGCTCTTGCCGAAGACGGCGACCTGGCCCCTGGTCTTGTGGAGCAGGCCGAGGATGATCTTGATCGTCGTGCTCTTGCCGGAGCCGTTGGGGCCCAGCAGGCCGAAGATCTCGCCGGGGGCGATCTCGAAGGTGACGTTGTCCACCGCGCGGACGCGGGCGCGCATCCAGAAGTCGCGGAAGACCTTCGTGAGGCCGCGGCAGGCGACCACAGGGGTGGCGGACTTGGTGGGGGCGGTGTTCACGTGGCTCCTGCCGTGTGGTGTGTGGCGGCGCGCGGGCCGGGAGGGTCAGTCAGCGGTGTAGACCGCCTTGTCGGGGTCGGCGGTGCGGCGGAGGCGTTCGCGCTCACGCTCGCGCTGGCGGGCCTTCTCGAGTTCCTCGGCCTCCTTGCGGCGCCGCTCGTACTCCTGCTTGCGGGTGAACTCCGGGTCGCGGTTGATGTGCAGGACCCAGCGCTCGCCGGGGGCGAGCAGTTGGACCTGCACGGTGGGACGCTTGAGGAACTCGGTGAAGGCGCTGGTCCACTGGTCGTTGAGGACGACGGCGGGGTTGGCGTAGTAACTGGTGCGGATGTCCTGGAAGAGGCGGGCGTCGCCCTGGGCGCGGGCGATGGTGGTGTCCCTCGCCAGGCTGGCCTCGGAGAGCATGGTCTGCACCTCGCCCTCGATGCGCGGGTTGACGACCTCGCCGTCGATCTCGACCGGCTTGCCCTGGAGCAGGGCCATGATGCGGTCGTGGGTCGCCTCGGCCTCGGCCTCCTGGCCCAGGCGGAGTTGCTCTTCGTAGAGGTCGATCTGCTCGAGGATGATCGGCGCCGCGGGGCCCGCGACGGTGGCGAGTTTGGTCTGCCGGTCCTGGATGGCGCGGTTGATGGCGTCGCGCGCGGAGGCCTGGACCTGCTGGGGCATCCCGTACTCCTTGGCGATCCCCAGCGGGGGGAGGGCGTCCACCAGCGAGAGGTTCTCGATGGCGATGCCGTAGTCGCGCAGGAGTTTGTCGGCGGCCTCGCGGGCGAGTTGCTCGGCGGAGCGGAACTCGCCGGGGGCGCGGCTCGGGTCGGGGTTCCCGGTGAGGAACTCGTCGCTGGAGAGGGTGGCCGCGGCGTGGACGATGCCGCGCCGCACGGCGGCCTCGACGATCTTGGCTTCGGAGTCGGGGTGGATGCGCTCGTGGACGCGCTTGGGGTCCTCGCGGCGGTACTTCACCACCGCCTTGACGTGGGCGAGGTACCCCTCGGCCGTGATGACGGCGCGGTCACGCTCGGGGTTGAGCGAGTCGCCCCAGCCGCCCTCGACGAGTTGCTGGGTGGACTGCCTCTTCTGCTCGGCGGAGAGGTAGGGGTAGAAGGCTTCGTCGAGGCTGAGGGACGGGGGGGCGGAAGAGATCTTGACCAGTTCGCCGAAGGGGTAGGGGAGGGACCATTGGAAGCCGGGGCCCAGATCGGTCTCGATCGGGCGGCCGAAGAGCAGGCGGATGCCGCGCTCGCCCTCGGTGACGCGCTGGGAGCCGCTGAGGAAGAACAGCGCCAGCAGCACGATCATCGCGATCTGCAGCAGGCGGAAGGTGATGCGCAGGGCTTCGGCGAGGGCCTTCTGCGCCGGGTCCATCAGCGACGCGGGATCGTCGGCCTCGGCCGACGTGTCGCGGAACGTGACGGAGGCGGCGCGGGTGCGCTTGCCGTCGAGCGTGGCGACCGCGGGCTCGAAAAGGTCCTCGGGGCGGAGTTCGCGGCTGTCGCTCATCGGCCGGTCTCCTGCTGCGGCTGCTGGACGGCGCCGACGGCGCTGTCGATGGCGCGGCCGGAAGCCGTGGCCTTCTTGAGGTCGTTGAAGGCGTCGGGGCGGAGCATCTGCATGCCTGGCAGGTTGGTCGGCAACACGAGGGTGAACTGGCGGCCGATGGTGTCGCGCATGAACTTGATGTTCTGGAGGAAGATGGCCAGTTCGGGCTCGTCGTTCATCTGCGCCACGTAGCGGGCGGCCTCGGCCTCGCCCTGGCCGCGGATGGCCGCGGCGAGCGTGTCGGCAAACGCGAGGATGCGCTTGGCGTCGCTGTCGGCCTGGGAGCGGATGGTGGCCGCGCGGCTCTCGCCCTGGCTCTTGGCCTCGCTGGCGATGGTGGTGCGGTTGGACCGCATCGCCTTGAAGACCTCGCGGGTGGTGTCCTGCGGGAAGGTCATGGAACTGATGCCGACGGAGGCGACGCGGATGCCGTACTCGGCCAGGGGCGTCTCGCCGGAGGCGCCGCTCTGGAGGCGGGCCAGCACGCCGGCCTCGAGTTCGCTGAGTTTGGACTGGCCGGGGACGGGGCTGAGCAGTTCGGTGAGGCGGTAGCGGCCGAACTCGGCGAGCACGGCGCTGCGGAGTTGCGAGCGCAGGGTCTTCTCGGCCTCGCGGTAGTGCTCCTCGGGACGGTCGCCGGCGCCGCTGAAGCGGCGGTAGAAGTTGAGGGGGTCGGCGACCTCCCACGTCAGGAAGACGTTGCTGACGATCTGGCGCTGGTCGCGCGTCTGCTGCATCTCGCCGATCGTCTCGAGGAAGCGGGCGCGCTTGTCGTACTTGGTGACGCGCTGGGCCCAGGGCACGGTGAAGAGCAGGCCGGGTTCGCTGCGGACGTCTTCCGCGTCGGCCTTGCCGAAGGTCGTGACGACGGCGGTCTCGGTGAACCGGACGGTGTCCGTCGTCATGTAGAGAGCGACGACCAGAATGACCGCGGCGATGATCAGGTAGCGCTGCACGCGAAACTCCTTCCCCCCCTGGGGTTCAGAGGCCGTGCGGGCCCGGCCCGGGCACGGCGCCGTGCACTTCCTTACTTAGTCCTCTTCCTTCCGCTCCAGCAGGGCGTTGCTGCTGGACTCCGCGTCCTCGAGGTTGGAGCGGATCTCGACGGGGATCTCGTGAGCCACGATGTACACACGGAGGTCCTTCATGACCTCGCGGAGCGTGTCGAAGTAGACGCTGGCCTTGAAGACGTCCGGGCCGGCGCGGTAGGCGGCGAGTTGCCCGGCGTACCGCGCGGCGCGGGCCCGCTGGCCCATGTGCTTCTCCCACCGGACGGCCCGGGCCGCGCTGAGGGTCGCGGCCGCCTGGCCCTGGCCTTCGGCCAGAAGGTTCAGCAGCGCCTGTTCGATGCGAGCGCCCTCCGGGCCGCTCTTGGCATCTCCCAGGGCGTTGTACTGATCCAGCAGCGCCAGCGCGGTGCGGGCGGCCTCGACGCTCCCCGCAGCCTTGGAGAGCGTGGCGATCCGCTCGGCCTCGGCCCGATCGACCTCGGCGAGGCTCGCCTGCTGCATCGCCACGACTTCCTCGAACTGCATCGCCGTGTCCTTGGGCGGATGGACGCCCTCGATCCCGGCGAAGAGGACGCGGACGCCGGCGTCGAGTTCGCTGAACCGGCGGTCGATGAGTTCGCGCAGCCTCGTCGCCGCCTGATCGCGGCCGGCGCCGAGGAGGTCGTCGATGCTCTGGGAGGCGAGGAACTCGAGCACGGCACGCTGCCCGATGGCCCGCAGGCGGTTCTCGCGGACCTCGGGGGCGCCGAAGTTCTCGAACTTGTGGAGGTCGGTCACCTCGTAGTACACGGGGACTTCCGCGACGACCAGCGCGAAGTCGCTGATCCCTTCCCCGGCGCGGGCGCCAAGGCTCGCGGCGGGCTGGACGATCAGCAACTGCTCCTTCACGCCGTGGTCGTTGGTCCACAGGATCGGCTTGTTGCCCTCCGGCGGCGGGGCCGCCAGGTCGATCCGGCGGGCGGTGGTCGTCTTGAAGCGGTGGACGGTCTCCAGCGGCCAGGGGAGTTTGAAGTACAGGCCCGGCTCAAGTTCGCCGGCCATGGCCCCGCGCCGGATCCGCAGCCCGCGCTCGTCGGGGCCAACCACGGCGAAGAACGTCATCGCCCACACGACCACGATCCCCAGCACGGCCAGGGCCGGGAGCCAGCGGGCCAGCAACTGGTAGAACCAGGAGCCGGTGACGTTGAAGCCGAACTGGTAGTTGATGGCGCCGCCGATGGACTCGGCGATGCGGTCCGGGGCGGCCACGAAGCCGAGGAAGCGCGAGTCGAAGGCCGGGCGCGGAATCTCGCCCGCGCGGCGAGGGCGGTAGATCGTGAGGATGAAGTTGAGGACGATCTCGATGCCCAGCGCGATCAGGGCGGCCGGGAGGATCGCCGGGAGATAACGGAGGACGGTGTCGGAGCCGGCGGCGTCAACGATGTGCCCGACGGCGATGGAGAGGCCGAAGAGCGCGGCGCCGGCGGCCGTGGCGGCGCCGGCGCGGAGGTTGGCCCAGACCTGCTGCTTGGCCATGCCCGAGACGAAGCGGGCGAAGATAAAGCCCGCGATCGCCGTCACCAGGCCGAGGGCGATCGCCCACCCCTGCTGGGGCGTGGCGATGTCCTCGATCCCGCCGGCGATCGTCTTGCCGCTCTTGAAGCGCCAGAAGCCGAGGATGATGAAGACCGCGGCGATGATGAGGCTCGCGGCGGGGACCAGGACGCGGTGCATCCACGCCAGCCGCTTGGCGGCGACGCGGAGGTCATCGGCGTTTTCCTCGAAGACGGTGGTCTGGCGGGCCGAGAGGGCGGCGAGGCTCTCAGCCTCCATCGCCTCGACACGCTCGCGGCGGTGCTGGTCGAAGACGACCGCGAGGATGAGCCAGATCACCGAGCCGGCGAGGATGTAGAACGCGGCGGTGAGGCCGGCGTGGTCGCCGTGCGGTGCGGCGGGCGTCCGCGCCAGCACGGCGTAGATGAGCATGGCGAGCCCGAGCACCAGTTGGATCGCCAGACCGAGGAGGCTGACGCTGGTGGCACGCTTGAAGCTCAGATAGTCGGCCTTCATGGTGTCCGGGTTGCTCCGGGTGAGTGTCGCTGTCGAGGTGGTGACGCGGCCGGTTGCGGGCCGAACGGCCCTGCGGCCCCCCCGCCCCCGTCCCCGATCCGTGACGCGACGCCGACCGGGTTGTCCGGGCCGGTTGCCCTCGCGGTTGCGTCGTGGGAGCCGGCCCAAAAATGGCTCTATTCTCCGCGCTCGCCCCGCCGGTGTCCACCCGGCGGACTCTCCCCCTCCCGGGGGCGCTCTCCCTCGCGCACGAAATATCGCGGACTGCCGGTCCGCCTCCGCCGTCGCGGCCGATCGGCCACCGGCCCGGCGGGTCCGCTGTGCCGATGGCAAAGCGGGTCCGTCGGGCACAACCGGTGAACACCGCCGCCCGCCGGTACGTTGATGTACGCAGGCCCGGGCCCTATGTTCGTGACCCGCGGAGGACTCTGCGCCAAGCAGGGGGGACCGCGGGGGAGGCCGGTTCTGCGCCGGCCGAACGAGACGGCGGCCGGTGAAAGCCGCGCCCCGGCGGCGGGGAGGGGGGCGGTCCCAGACGGAAAGGACGCATGTTCGGCCAGCTCGTCACCATCGCCCGCAACACGTTCATCGAGAGCGTGCGGCAGCCCGTCTTCTTCGTGCTGGTCGCGCTGTGCGGCGTCCTGCAGATCTTCAACACCTGGGGCACCAACTTCGCGCTGGGGTACACCGAGAGCGGGGAGGTCTCCAGCGACAACAAACTCCTCCTGGACGTCGGGCTGGCGACCGTCTTCGTCTGCGGCATGCTGCTGGCGGCGTTCATCGCGACGGCGGTCATCTCGCGCGAGATCGAGAACCGGACAGTCCTGACCGTTGTGAGCAAGCCCGTGCCGCGGCCGATCGTGGTGCTGGGGAAGTACTTCGGGGCGGCGGGGGCGGTGGCGATCGCGGTGACGACGATGCTGCTGTTCCTCATGCTGGCCATCCGGCACGAGGTGATGAGCACGTCGGCGGACGACCTGGATCGGCCGGTCCTCCTCTTCACGTTCATCGCGGTCTTCCTGGCCTTCGCCGTCGGCACATGGTGCAACTTCTTCTACGGGTGGGTCTTCTCGCAGACGACCACGCTGCTGCTGCTGCCGCTGACGGCCGCGGCGTACCTCGGCGTGCTGCTGGTGAGCAAGAAGTGGGAGTTTCAGGACATCACCACCGACTTCAAGCCGCAGATCGCGCTGGCGAGCCTGTGCGTCCTGATGGCGCTGATGGTCCTGACGGCCGTGGCGACGGCGGCGTCGGCCCGGCTGGGGCAGGTGATGACGATCGTCGTGTGCGCGGGGGTGTTCGTCTTCGGCCTGCTGTCGAATCACTTCATCGGGCGGCACGCGTTCCAGAACCAGATCGTCGCCAGGGTGCTGTCGTCGGAGCCGGAGCGGCCGGACGATCCGATGCTCAGCGAGCCGGGGGACCGGATGAAGGTCACCCTGCTGCTGGAGCCGAGGGTCCCGGTGCCGGTGGGGACGCCCTTCTACTACGGGCCCAACCCCAACGGCTTCCCCTTGTCGGTGGAGCCATTCGAGCCCTTCACGGGGGATATCGCCGAGCGTGAGCAGGCGTTGAACCCGGCGGCGCCGCCGTCGCTGGCCGTGGTGGAGTCCAATGGCCGCGAGTTGACCGTGCGGCGGCTGGGGGGGAAGGGGCCGCTGGTGCGCCAGCCGCCGCAGCCGAATGACTATGTCTTTATCCGGACGACGCGGGTGCGGCCGCTTGCGGTGGCGCTCTGGGGGATCATTCCCAACGTGCAGTTCTTCTGGCTGGTGGACGCCGTGACGCAGAACCAGCCGATCCCGGCACGGCACGTGGGGCTTGTGGCCCTCTATGCGCTGGTTCAGATCGGGGTTTTCCTCGCCCTGGCCGTTATTCTGTTCCAGCGCCGTGAGGTGGGGTAGACTTGCGGCAGGCAGAGGTCATGTTGTAGGGAAGGAACCGTCCCCGGTCTGGGGCACGTACGGGAGGGGGCCCGGAGAAGCGTCATGGCGAGCAAGAACTCTGGTGGGGGGCTGGACAAGGCGGCCAAGATCAAGGCGGGGGCCTCGATCGCGGCGATCATCGTGGCGATGGGGTTCCTGGCCTGGCACTTCGACCTCATTGGCGGCGATCAGGTCGCCGCCGAGGCCGCCGCCTTGCAGCAGGAAGAAATGCCGACTCCGGAGGAGCAGAAGCAGATGGAAGAGGAGATGCAGGAGCATCTGGAGTGGATGGAGGCCGAGGGCGTGCAGCCCGCCGGCGCCTGACGCTCGCTCTTCTGCTTGCGAATATCGATCAACCGAGCGGCCCCGCGCGTGCGGGGTCGCTCTGTTTTTGGATTGAGGGAGACGCCGGGGGGGCGGCCGGCCATTCCTCCTGGGCGGGGCACGGAGTGGCCGTATGCAGACTTCGGACAAGGTGAAGGCGGCGGTGTCGGTCGGGGCGGTGGTGGTGGCGGTCGTGTTCCTGGCGCGGTACTTCGGCGGCGACGGGATGCCGGCGCTTGAGCCGGGGATGGAGGAGCCGGCGCTGACGCCCGATGAGGAGCGGGACATCGAGCGCGCGAGGGAGGAGCAACTGGACTGGATAAAGCGGGAGGGGATCACGCCGACGGGGGCGTGATCTGATGCGTGGGGCAACTCAGCGCCGTCGCCGCGCAAGCACCAGGGACACGGACGCGAGGGCGAATCCCACGCTCGCCGGCGCGGGGATGACCGCGGCCCAGGCGACGGGGAAGAGCTGGCTGTCCCAGGCGGTGCCGACGATCACGGTGCCGTCGGCGGAGATGCCGTCGACGCGGTAGATGGCGTAGGGGCCGATGGTGATGCCCAGGCCGGTGAGGTAGTCGCTCATGCGGACCATGCCGGTCTCCTCGGTCCAGATCCAGCCGCCGCGGCCGTTGCCGACGACGATCGAGCCGTCGGCGCTGACGCCGGTGGCCTGGCTGAAGGGGAGCGTGCCGGGGAGGGAGCCCAGCAGCACCATGCCGGTCTCCTCGGTCCAGCGGAAGGCCTCTTGCAGCGCCAGGCCATCGTCGTTGATCCCTGTGGCGTAGCCCACGATGACGCTGCCGTCGGCGCTGACGGCGGTGGCGGTGGAGGTCTGCATGCCGGGGAAGCCTGCGAGGCCGAGCACGACCATGCCGGTCTGTTCGGTCCAGCGGAAGGCTTCGAGCGTTGCGCCGCCGCTGTGCCAGACGTCGCCGACGATCGTCGAACCATCTGCGGAGACGGCGTAGGCGTGCGAGGAGTTCGAAGGCAGGCCGGGAGGGTGGCCAAGGGGTACCGTGCCGGTCTGAGCGGTCCATCGCACGGCCGGGCCTGTCTGGTCGCCGGCGCTCCAGCCGGCGATGACCGACCCGTCGCCGGACATGCCGTTGGCCTGGAAGCGCAGCGATCCTCCCGGCAGGTCGGGCAGTTCGACCATGCCGGTTTGGGCGGTCCAGCGGAAGGCGCGTTCGACCGTCGTGCCCGGCGACGGGTTGGACTGGCAGTAGCCGGCAATGACGCTCCCGTCAGCGGAGACGGCCGTGCCGCGGCTTCTGCCCGAAGAGCCCGCAGGGATGATGCCGAGGTCCTCGACCGTTCCTGTGTCCAGTCGCCAGCGGAAGGCACGCCAAGTGCCCGGCTCAAGAGTGCCGGCGCTTCCGACCACTGTCGTGCCGTCAGCGGAGACGGCTTCCGCGATCCCCCCCCGTGCCATTCGGCAAATCAGGGAGGATGCGGAACGACGGCTCCACGGCGTACGCGATCGGCACGGATCCGAGCGTCAGAAGGAAACTCGCCGGCGGTGTGACTCTGGGTATGACGGCCATGCGCTCATCCTCGGGCGGGGCGGCTGGGATAAGCGAGCGAGCGTGCGTGTCCGCGCGCTCGCTCGCGGGTTCACTGGCAGGGCTCCAGGATGCAGTCGGTGTCGCACTCGACGTACCGGATCGTGCGGAAGTTGAAGTCCGAGGTCGGCCCGAACGTGTCGCCGGTCACCACCGGCTTCTTCACGTTGCACGGGATGCTGATCTCCTTGAAGGTCTCCTCAGAGCATACCCCGGGCGCGTGCCCCGGCCACCCGGTCCACGCGGGAGGCCGCAGGATACCGGCTTCGGCCCGGGGCGGGGATGATCACGTGGGAAAATCCCCGTGCGAGGAGCAGTCCGGCACTCAAGGATGTGTGATTGTGCCGTCCGGATGCCGAATGTTCGTGCCCGCCGGGCTTCGGACGCCCTGGCTCGGGTTGACGCTCAGACGCGGGCGACCGCGCGCTGGGCCTCGACGGCGGCGTGGTAGGTCTGCAGGCACCGCTCGGCCGCGCCCTCCCACGTGAGTTTGCGCAGTTCGAACGAGCCGTGCTCGCGGAGGGTCTGGCCCAGGGGCGGGTGGCGGAGGACGGCCACGATCTTGTTGGCCATCTCGTCCACGTCCCAGAAGTCCACCTTCAGCACGTGCTGGAGGACCTCGCTGACGCCCGACTGCTTGGAGATGATCACCGGCACGTCGTTGCGCATGGCCTCGAGCGGGGCGATGCCGAAGGGCTCGCTGACGCTGGGCATGACGTAGCAGTCGGCCATGCGGAAGATGCGGTCCACCTGCGGGCCGCGGAGGAAGCCGGTGAACAGGACGCGGTGGCCGATGCCGTACTGCGCGGCCAGTTCGATCATGCGGACGGCCATGTCGCCGGCGCCGGCGACCACGAACTTGGCCTCCGGGACTTTCTCGAGAACCCGCCGCGCCGCCGCGATGAAGTACTCCGGGCCCTTCTGCATGGTGATGCGTCCGAGAAAGAGGACGATCTTGTCGCGGCTGGAGACGCGGGCGCCTTCCGGGGGCTGGGCGGTCTCAGAGTCGATGCCGTTGTAGACGACGTCGATCTTGTCGGGGCTGACGCCGTAGCGGCGGACGCAAACGCTCTTGGTCAGCATGCTCACGGCGATGACCCGCGTGGCGGCGTGCATGCCGCGGCGCTCGATGTCGTAGATGCGCTGGTTGACGTGCTCGCCGGAGCGGTCAAACTCGGTGGAGTGGACGTGGACGACCAGCGGCTTGCCGCTGATATAGGCCAGCGCCATGCCGGCCGGGAAGGTCATCCAGTCGTGGGCGTGGATGATGTCGAAGGTCTCACGCCGGCAGAGCGCCACGACGAGCCGCGCGTAGCGCTCGCTGTCGCCGATGACGTCGCCGACGTAGCCCCCGCCGCTGCCGACCCAGACGCCCCCGTCGGCCGAGGCGGCGGGGCCGTGACCGCCCGGACGCGGCTCACCGGGGACCTCTTCCCACGGCGCCGGGCCCGCGTGCGGGGGCCACTCGACGCCCGCCCACGGCCCCGAGCCCGCGGGACGTCGCTGCTGTGAGAAGTCGGGATACGGGCTGGAAAAGGTCGCGGGCACGGCGCGGAAGACCGTGTGCTCAAACCCGGCGACACGGTACGGCGCGTTCCAGTCGGTCCCGCCCGTTCCGCCTGCATCGCCGCCGGAGGTGGGGCCGGCGCCGTTGGGGACGGGTCCGCGCGGCATCGACACCGCCGGGGCGACGGGGCTCAGCAGCCGCACGTGCGAGGCATGCGAACTGTCAACCGGCCGGGGAAGGACAAACACGACCGTGTGCCCGAGCCGGTCGAACGCCTTCGTGAGGCCGTAGCAGGCCGTGCCCAAGCCGCCGGCGATGAACGGCGGGAACTCCCAACCCAGCATCAGGACCCGCATGCGCCGGCTCTCCCCTTACTTCCGTGCGATCACTCGCCGTCCGCCTCCATGTCGCCGAGCCTGCGGAAACACGCTTCGTACGCGAGCAGGGCGCGCCGGGCCTGCTCAGCCGCCGCGGGGTCGCCGAGGTCGTCGGGGCCGAAGGGCAGCGGGGAGCGGAAGGTGAAGAGCCTGTCCCGGTCGCGGAAATGCTCGCAGGGGAGGGGGCCGCCTCCGCCGGCGGTGTACCCCTGCTCAACGAGTTCCTCGTCGATCAGGTCCTCGATCTTGTCGCCGGTGTGCAGCAGGTCGGCCTCGATCGAGTGGCTCAGCCACCGGTCGGGCGTGACGAGGCTGACCCACACGCGGCCCGCATCGAGTTCGACGCGGTACTCCGCGGGGGCGGCCGCGGCGGGGGCGGGGCAGATCAGGCGCCCGCCCTCGATGCGGGGCTCGCCGAACACACCCGCGCCGGCGACGCCGGCGCGGATGGCCTCGAGGAACGATGCGAGCGCCGGATCGGCGCCCGCGGTTGAAGCGTGATCGGACGTCGGGCGCATGGGCGCGACAAAGATAGGCGCGGGCCGGGCGCGCGGCTGCGCGTGCGCGGCGTCCGTGCGCGAAGTGTCGCTCACCCGAGTGGTTGCTTTACGCCGTCGCCAGGCGGGCCGGGTCGGTCGCGGTCTGCACGCGCCGCTGCGCAACGCCGCGGACCTGCACGCCGTGATCCTCGATGACGCGGACGATCTCGCCGAGGCTGACCTTGGAGCGGTCGAACGCGACGACGAGCGAGCCGGCCGCGCGCTCCGCGGGTCCGCCCTTTGCGGGCGGCGGCGACCAGTCGGGGTCAACCGAGCCGACGCCCGGGAGCCGGGTCAGCGAGGCGCACACACCCAGCAGTCGCAGACCCGCGGCGCGGTGGTGGTCGGCGAGCCGGAGGACGGCCACGTACTGGCTCATGGGCTTCCCCTCTGCGGCGGTCAGGCCGGTTCGCCCCCCTCCGTGCGGCGGGCCGTGCCCGCGGGCAGGGGCCGCCGGTCGAACATAGCCCGGGATGGGGGTGATGCCAGAGGACCGGGGCGTTTGCGCCGTGCGCCGGGTGGGTCTGTAGCACAAACCAGCAGAGTCCCCGGCCCGGTAAGTCCCTCGCCGGGGTGGCTGGTTCGCGTGGGGGGTGGGGGGGCGGGCGGTCCGGCGGCTCGACAACGCGGCCAACGGTTCATAACCTTCCGTCCTCAGTCGGCCGGGCGCTTACACAGCGGGGCGTCCGGGCGATCGAGCCCAGGTGGCGGAACTGGCAGACGCACTACCTTGAGGTGGTAGCGCCGCAAGGCGTGGAGGTTCGAATCCTCTCCTGGGCATTTCCGGGCATCCCGGGTGAAACGTCTTGTTGAGGAGCACGCCGCGTCGCGGCGTGTTTTTCGTTTTTGGGGCGGTGCATGGTGAAGGGCTGAGCCTGCCGCCTTGCGACGACCGGCGGTTGTGACCGATCCACAGCCGGTTCCCCCTCGACGGTCGATTCGGGCGGGCGTCTGCAACGCCCGCGGCAGCGGGGCCGTAGGTGTAGACACCACATGGACAACCGCGGACAATCCCTGACTATGGCCAGACAGCCGCGGCGTGAACTCCTGGGACCGGCGCGGGTGGCGGCGCTGCTGCTCGCCGCCGCGGGGCTGCTCGCCGCGGCCGCGCCGGAGCCGCCGTCTTCAGAACCGGCGTCCCCGCCCACAACGCCGCCCGCGGAGCCCGCTTCCCCACCGGCGGATGAAGCGCCTTCGCCGCCGCAGGCGGACCCGGCGCGGGACGAGAGGGTGGTCGGGGTGGACGAACTGGACGACACGGGCCCGCGCGAGGCGACCATCTACCTGAAGGACGGCCAGCGGTTCACGGGCCTGCTCGTCGAGGAGACGGACGGCTACCTCGTGGTCCGGATCGAGGGGATCCCGACGCGGTTCCCGGTGAAGGACGTGGACCGCGTGCGGTACCTGCGGCCGGTCCTGGAGCGGTACGAGGAGATGCGGGCGGCGATGGGGGACGACCCGGACCAGATCGTCCGGCTGGCGGAGTGGCTTCGGGCGAGAGAGCGGTACGAACTGGCTCTGGAAGAACTCAGCCGGGCCCTGGCGATCGATCCCAACCACGCCGAGGCTCGCCAACTGCGGACGGTGATCGCGAAACTGCTGGAACTGCGCCAGCGTTCGCGGCCACGGCC
>CALAFV010000110.1 GCA_937891445.1 uncultured Phycisphaerales bacterium
GTTCATCCCGGCGTTGGTGAACAGCAGCGTCGGGTCGTCCACGGGCACGACGGGGCTAGATGGGACGAACGTGTGCCCCTTGGAGCGGAAGAAGTCGATGAACTGCGAGCGGACCTGGTCGGCGGTTGGCGTGGGCATGGGAGGTGCTTCGGGGGAGTGACGGTCGTCGGGCGGCACCGCGGCCGTGGGCGGTACGGGGCGGACTATAGGAAAAAGGTCCGCCCGGCACCCACCTTCCACCGAATCCACGCCCCCAAACTCTCAGCAGCGGGCGGGGGGCATCCGATACACTCGCCGGATCCCCCTCTTTTCGGCCGGTCCCGCTCCGAGGCCCCTTCCTGTTATGCGCACCTGCGACCTTTGCGTCATCGGTTCCGGTCCGGGCGGTCAGAAGGCCGCCATCCAGGCCGCCAAGCTCGGCAAGAGCGTCGTCGTCGTCGAGAAGATGGAGTTCGTCGGCGGTGTCGCCATCAACACCGGCACGATCCCCTCCAAGGCCCTCCGGGAGGCGGTGCTGGCCGTCGTCCAGGCGCGGCGGCACGGCGTCCACTACGACGGCTCCACCGGCCGCACCCAGACCCTGGAGACCCTGACGACCTACTGCAACCGCATCATCCGGGCCGAGGTGGACCTGGTCCGCGGCCACTTCCTCTCCAACGGCATCGACCTGGTCAGCGGCACGGGCTCGTTCGTCGACGCCAACACGGTTCGCGTGACCTCCAGCCGCGGCGAGGAGACCGTCCGCGCCGGGCACATCCTGATCGCGGTCGGCACCCATCCGGCCCGGCCGGCCGACCTGCCATTCGACCACACCGACATCATCACGTCCGACGACATCCTCAAACTGCCGTACCTGCCGCGATCGATGCTCATCGTCGGTGGGGGGGTCATCGGGACCGAGTACGCCTCGATGCTCCAGTTGCTGGGCGTCCGCGTCACGCTCATCGAGGGGCGGAAGCGGCTGCTGGAGTTCGTGGACGCGGAGATCGCCGAGGCGCTGCAGTATCACCTCCGCCAGTCGGGCATGACCCTGCGCCTGGGGGAGAAGGTCGTCAGCATCAAACGCGTCGAGCCGCCGCCGGGGGCCCGCACCGAGAACAAGATGATGGCCGAGGCCATCCTCGAGTCCGGCAAGACGCTCCGGGCAGATTGCCTCATGTACTGCGTCGGCCGCCAGGGCGCCACGGACGGTCTCAATCTGGAGGCCGCGGGCCTGGCCGCGGACGAGCGGGGGCGCATCAAGGTCAACGAGCACTACCAGACGGACGTCCCGAACATCTACGCGTGCGGCGATGTGATCGGCTTCCCGGC
Organism: uncultured Phycisphaerales bacterium; assembly: GCA_937891445.1. Classification (GTDB taxonomy): domain Bacteria; phylum Planctomycetota; class Phycisphaerae; order Phycisphaerales; family UBA1924; genus CALAFV01. The sequence goes on from CALAFV010000110.1 coordinate 1,312, forward strand.
GCTGGCGTCCACGAGCATGGAGCAGGGCCGAATTGCGGCGTGCCACATGTTCGGCGTTCCTGCGACCTCCGTGCCGCGCCTGTTCCCGTACGGGATCTACTCCATCCCCGAGATCTCGATGGTCGGGTGGACCGAGGAGCAGTTGACGGAAGAGGGCATCCCCTACGAGGCGGGGATCGCGCAGTACAAGGAGATCGCCCGCGGGCAACTCCTGGGCGATGAGATCGGCATGCTGAAACTGCTGATCCACCAGGATACGCGGTCGGTCCTGGGCGTTCACGCCATCGGCACCGGCGCGACGGAGTTGATCCACATCGGGCAGGCCGTCATGGCCTTCAATGGCACGGCGGATTACTTCGTCAACACCGTCTTCAACTATCCGACGCTCGCGGAGTGCTACAAGGTCGCCGCGCTCAACGGGCTGAACAAGCTGCGGTCGATCTGACACGAGGGAGTTTGGCCGGCTTGGTCAATGGCCCGCGGCGTCGCCGGCTTCGTCGTCATCACGGAATCCTTCGACGAACCGCACCGAGCGCCATGCGCGTTCCGCCCATTGGCGGTCTTCTTCTCGGTCGAACGTGAACGTGAGGATGGCGAGCTGGCCATCGGTGCACACGATGGCCGTCATTGCCCAGTAGTCCTCCCCATCCTCGGACATTCGCGCGATCGTGCCGGCGCCTCCGATGCGGCCCATCGTCCACGGCGTGAGCTTCTCGGCGTTCGGCGCGTCCAAGGGGGGCGGCTTGGCCATGATCTGCTCCATGGTGGGCCGATCGGTCTCGTCCCCGAGCCGCAGCGAGGAGCATCGCAGGGTGCGTCTCCCATCGGTGACGACGAAATCGCCGTCATCGTCTTCCACCAGGGTCAGCGAGCCCGGCAGCACGATCTTCCACGGCCCCGGAAGGGAGACGATCACGTCGCCGCGCAGATAGCCGATCAGCGGCGCGGCCGGATCGACCGCCGCCGCGAGCCGCTCGACTTCCTCCCGCGGCTTGCCTTCCCACTCCACCAGCGTCATCAACTCCGCCCATTCACGCCACGGGTACGGCAGCGATGGGTCGAGCGCATACGCCTCCGCCAGGAGATCCGCGACGCGGCGCTGAACCTCGAAATCCTCCTCGGTCACGGCGGGGGTCCAGCGAACCTGCGACCACATGATCGCTTCGGCGCGGCGCAGCAGCGTGCGGGCCGGCTGGCCTTCGTCCCACCATGCGAAGAAGTCGATTCCCCGGCGAGGGTCCTGCGTCACCGCTTCCAGCCAGGCGCGGTTCCGTGGCCCCATGGGCGTCGTGACGTCGCCGCCGTGCAGGAATGTCGTGCCCAGGGCCATGGCGACGGCCGGAGGAGCGTCGTCGGGGGCACGGTTGCCGTCGAGCATCCCGCCAGGCTCCAGAACGATGCGGCAGACTGACTGGAGCCACAAGAGCATCGCCCCTTCCAGATTGGCGCGATCGCGGCCGAAGAAGTACCCCGTTTCGTCCTCCGACTCTCCCTCGACCTGCGGTCTCCAGGTGATGCCCAGTTCTTCCGCCATGCGGTCCATGAGCGAGCAGACGAACTGGTGGTACCCAGGCCCGACGCTGGTCGTCATGGCGTTGACGTGCACGAGTCCGCCATCTGGTGCGATGATCTCAATCGGCGCAGCGCATGGGTGCAGCAGCGCATAGAGCGCCGGCTCACCGGCTTCGTTCATCTGCACTTCCGGTTCGGCTTCGAGTTCCGCCTCGCAGGCGGTCAGGAGCCAATGGCGCACTTCATCGAGCCAGGCGGCCGGCGGTGTCGGCCGCTTCTGGTTGCCGTGGAGTGCGTACGTCCCGGCGACGCTCAGTCCGAGAGACATTGCTGAGACTCCTGAAAGCGTGGGTGTCGGGCGGCAGCATATCCGAAATCGGGGGATCAGCACTCCCGGCGGGAGGTCCGCTCTCTCCTCCAAACCCGGGTTCCGACGGAGGCCGCAACCGCCCGGGGCGGCCCACCGTATGACATGCCGAGCCGCCCGTTCTTTGGCGCGCTCCGGTCCACTGTTCTGTGGACCGTCCGTGTCGTTCCAGCATCGTGCGCTACGGCAGCGCCCAGCACCACGCGCGGTTACGCCGCGCGCCCAGTCGAGCCCGCCGCCGCAAACACGCGGGGGGAGTGGGGGTCCGTTTGTGGGGCAGTGGGGGGA
>CALAFV010000111.1 GCA_937891445.1 uncultured Phycisphaerales bacterium
CGCCTTCCTGACCGTCTGGCTGGAGGAAGTCAACGAGGGCTGCTGAGCCGGCCCCAGCCGCGGGGAGCGTGCCGCTCCGCGGCGGGTTCCTCGCCAGAATCCCACCGCCTGGCCGCCGCTACCAGCGATCCCGGTAGTCGTGCCCCTCGATCTTCACAAGTTTGTTGTACAGCCCGAGGATCAGGAACGTCGGCGCCCACTGCCCCACAAAGTTGCTGATGTTCCGCTTGCCGGCCAGTTGCAGAACCAGCGACGCCCCGATCGACCCGAGAGCCGCCCATAGGAAAACGTCCGATGGGAGTTTCGCGGTCTGCTCCTCGATCGCCCGGGCGATCGGTCCCTCGCGCTGATCGGCGTTCTGCACCGCGCTCTTCACCGACTCGGCCATGCGTGTCATCGTCGGGCTCCTCGTGGCATCGTGGATGTTCCCGGGAGTCTCCGCCGCTCCCATGAGCCGTGCCTGAACCGTGGCTGAGGGAACCTGCGCGGGCACAGCAGCGGCGGTGCGCACCGGGCGCCCGGCGGCCGTCCGGCGCTTGCTGCGCCCGGATGAGGGGGAACTCGTGCGGGGTTCACCCGGGCTGAGGGCTTCGCCGCGTACGACCAGTGGAGGACCTGGGATCGGGGGGGAATGGGGGGGAGCGGAGGGGCGAGAGCCACAGGAGGCTCACCATGGATGTGAACGGAACCGTGATCGACCGGTCGGTGTGGTGGAGGTGGATGGGCGCGTTCGCGGCGGCCGCCTCGGCTGCGCTGCTTCTTGGCGCCCCGGCCGGGTGCGCCGAGGAGGGGCCGGCGGAGAAGACGGGCGAGGCGATCGACGAGGCCGCGGAGGACGCGGCCGAGGCCGTCGAGAAAGCCGCCGACTGACGCCCTCGGGGCGTGCGGGATGGGAGCAGCCCCCGGAGCGGGGGTAGGGGGGACAGCGTCGGGCGCCGCGTCTCGCGCGGCCCCGACGCTTGTGCGCGCGGCTGGAGGGCTGCGTCCGCCCCGCCGACGCGCGCGCAGCGAGGATGGCGATCCCGAACACAAGGATGGGTCTCCGGCCGATCCTGTCACGCTGGCAGCGTCCCGCCGGACCGGCTGATCACCTCGGCAGTCCACCGGCCGCCCCCGGGCGTCCGCCAGGCCCGCCACGGTTGGCACGCTCCTTGCCATCCGTTGCGCGAGCGGCCGGGGGCGGCAAGCCCCCGAGGTCTGCCGCCGTCATGCAGGAAAGGAGTTGAGCCATGTTGGCAAGGACCTTGCTCAGCAACGACCCCTTCACCTGGATGGCCCGCGAGATGGACCGGCTCTTCGAGACCGTCGCACCGGCGCTGGCGCCGGCCGCGGCCGTCGGCGTGACGGGGACCACCTCCATCGTCCCGCCGATGAACCTCTGGGACGATGACCACAACGTGTACGCCGAGATCGAAATTCCCGGCGCCCGTCCCGAAGACGTCCAGGTGGACGTCACCGGCGAGTCCCTGACCATTCGCGCCAAGCGCACGATCTCCCGCCCGGAAGGCTCGAACATCATCCGCTCCGAGCGCATCAGCACGTGCTTTGAAAGAACCGTGAGCCTGCCGGACGGCGTCGACACGGCGGGCGCCGAGGCCACGCTGCGCGATGGTGTGCTCCGCATCACCATTCCCAAGGCCGAGCACTCCCGTCCACGCCGCATCGAGGTCAAGGGAGCCCTGCCCCACCCTTCCTGATGATGGGCGGGCGGGGGCTCCGAGCGTTGTTCCGGAAGCAGCGCAGCCGCGTCGCGCGACTGCGGCGCAGCGCGGCCGTGCGCACCCGGTCCTTATGGCGGAACCTGTCACGCATCATGAACAGGAGAACCCCATGAGCGAAACAAACACCGCGATCCAGAAGACCGAACCGCAGCGGGTCACCGTCCGCTCCGCCGGCTCGGAAACCAGGAGCGAGGGGGCGTGGACCTACATGCCCCAGGTCGATGTGCTCGACAACATGGACGAGGTCGTCATCGTCGCCGACGTCCCCGGCACGAGCCTCGAGCACGTGGACGTCACGTACGAGCGAGGCCTCCTCACGCTCCGCGCGGCCGTGCCCGGCCGCTACCCCGAGAACACCAGATTCCTGCGTCAGGAGTTCGGCGTCGGCGGGTATCACCGGCGCTTCCGCGTCGAGGATGGCATCGACGCCTCGCGGATCTGGGCGGAGTACGACAGCGGCGTGCTCACCGTGCACCTGCCCAAGCAGGAGTCGGCGCAGCGCCGCCGCATCCCGATCAAGACCTCCTGAGTAATCCGGCAACCGATCGGTGCCCGGAATGGCCGGGGCCATGACCGCCCCGGCCATGTTCTTTTTGGTGGCGGCGTTGCGCCGCCCACGAGCGGTGCGTCGCGCCAGGAGTCAACGAAAAGGGGGAGCACCGGCAGTAACCGGTGCTCCCCGCTGAGGTGGTGCGCCCCGCTCGCCGCACGCGTCGTGGAGTGCGGCAGAATGGCAGGAGGGGATCAGCAGCCGTCCGTCACAGCCTCGAGCCAGGCCGCAAGGAACGCCGAGATGTCGGAACTGTTCGTCATGCCGTCACCGTTGAAGTCGGCGACCAGGTCGGGCGCCTGGACCGAAGCGAGCCAACTGGTGAGGAAGGCCGAGATGTCTGAACTGTTGACGGTGCCGCTCTGGTCCCAGTCGACTGGGCGGCGCCAAGGCGATCCTCGCCACAGCCCCGGATTCCAAGTCCATGAGCGCCGTGATCCCCGGCCTGTCCGCCCGCGGCACGCTGGTCATCGTCGCTGTGGGCGCCGAGCCGATCCAAGTCTCCGCCCACGACCTGATCCCCATGAACCGGTCGATCAAGGGACACGCCTCGGGCATCGCGACGGACTCCGAAGATACACTCCGGTTCAGCGTCCTCACGAACGTTCGGGCCAGGATCGAGACCATGCCGCTCGAGCGGGCGGCGGAGGCCTACGAGCGGATGATGTCGGCCAAGGCACGCTTCCGCATGGTGCTGACGACGGGCCAGTAAACAGCCGCCCATTGGGACGGGGGAGCCCGGGGCGGCTCGCCGCAAAGCACGGCCGTCGGTACACTGCGCCCCCATGGCCGCGAAGAAGAAGACAACGAAGAAGAGGACGACCAAGAAGACCAAGCCCACAAAGAACCAGGCGAAGGCACGCTCGAAGCCGCGGGCGCCACAGTCCCCGGAGGCGAGGCTCCGCCGCCAGTTGGCCCGGGCGCCGCTCGGCACGCTTGTGGGGGTGCTGGCGCCACGCCCGGTGAGCGACGGGAGGTCGCAGGGTGAGCGGCGGCCGACCATGATCATGACGCTGCTGGCCTGGCAGTTCGACGGCGGCCCGGTGCAGCGCCGCGAACTGGTGGTCCGCAAGCAGGTCGACGAGTCGACGCTCAGCAAGATGATGAAGCGGTTCGACGACTACGACGTCGTCCGGCTGCGGGTGCGACTGGCGGAGGAGAACGCGTTCGGCTCGCCGCAGGCACTGCTCGTGCGGGTGCTGGGCAAGGGTCGCGGCGGCAAGGAGATCGACGCCGCGGCGGCGGAACTGAAGAAGCCGCTGACGGTGGAGGACGAGCGGCTGGGCGTGCTGACGTACGACCGGGGGGTGGAGTGGTTTGAGGGCGAGGCCCCATGGGAGGGCGGCGGCCGCGTGGCGGTCTACCTGGTGCCGGAGAGTGGGACGGGCGCCGACGGTATCGGGCCGG
>CALAFV010000112.1 GCA_937891445.1 uncultured Phycisphaerales bacterium
CGGGGCGGGGGGGGCGGGGGGCGTACGATGCGCCCTCGCATGAAGGACCTCGCGGACCGCGTCGTCGCCATGTTTCTCGCCGGGGGGTGGGTGATGTGGCCGATCCTGGCGCTGAGCCTGCTGTCGGTCGCGCTGTCGATCGAGCGGGGGATGTTCTGGGCGTCGCGCGGTGGGGGCGGGGGCGGTCGTCGGCGCAGCGCGCGGGTCGGCCGGATCAACACGGCGCTGCGGCGCGGCGACTTCGCGGAGGCGCGGCGGCTGGCGGAGGCGGAGCCGTCGGTGTACGGGTGGTTCGCCGCGGAGTTGCTCGAGCGCATCGCGGATGGCGGCGACGCGGGGGATGTCGAGGCGGTCGCGGTCGAGGTCGTCGAGGCGGCGCGGCCGCGGGTCGAGCGGTTCGGCCTGACGCTCTCGACGATCATCACGGCGGCGCCGATGCTGGGGATCTTCGGGACCGTGATCGGGATCATCGACAGCTTCCGGCTGCTGGGGGCGCGGGAGGATGTGATGGTGGAGCCGGCGGCGGTGGCGGGGGGGATCTCGGTGGCGCTGTACACGACGGCGTTCGGGCTGATCGTGGCGATGGGGGCGCTGTTCCCGTACGTGGTGTTCCGCGGGTCGGCGGACCGGTGCTTCTCGAGGTTTGAGGCGATCGTGGCTGCGGCGAAGCAAGGGGCTTCGAAGCGGAGCGCGGCGAAGGTCGCGACGGCGCGACAGGCGGATGGTGAGTTGAGCGAGCCGGCGGTCCGCGGGACGCGCTGAGGCTCGGGCCGAGCGCCGCGGGATCGTGTTGCGGCACGCGGCGTGCGCCCGGTCGGGGCGTGGGCGGGGTCGTCCTATACTCCGCCCCACGTGGGGAGGGCCACCGGGGCTGAGCGATGTTCCGACGGACGCATACCTGCGGCGAGTTGCGCGAGCAGCATGTTGGTCAGACGGTCACGTTGTGCGGGTGGGTGAACGCCTACCGCGACTTCGGCGGGCTGGTGTTCATCGACGTGCGCGACCGGTTCGGGATCACGCAACTGGTGTTCGACCGCGAGGACACGGACGCGGCGGTGGTGGAGCAGGCGTCGAAACTGCGCAACGAGGACGTCATCGCGGTGACGGGCGTGGTGCGCACGCGGCAGGGTGGGATCAACCCGAAACTGCCGACGGGGAAGGTTGAGGTCGTGGTGAAGGAGGTCAACGTCCTGAACCAGACGGCCAACCCGCCGTTCCTGCCCAGCGACGAGGAGAACCTGCCGGCGGAGGAGATCCGGCTGAAGTACCGGTACATCGATCTGCGCCGGCCGCGGATGCAGCAGATCCTGCAGTTGCGGCACCGGGTGATGCAGGTGACGCGGCGGTACTTCGACGAGAACGGGTTTCTCGAGGTCGAGACGCCGATCCTCTACAAGAGCACGCCGGAGGGGGCGCGGGAGTTCCTGGTGCCCAGCCGGCACGTGCCGGGGTCGTGGTACGCGCTGCCGCAGAGCCCGCAGCTGTTCAAGCAGATCCTGATGGTGGCGGGGGTGGACCGGTACATGCAGATCTGCCGCTGCTTCCGCGACGAGGACCCTCGCGCGGATCGGCAGGCGGAGTTCAGCCAGATCGACCTCGAGATGTCGTTCGTGCAGCGCGAGGACGTGATGGCGATGATGGAGGGGTTCGTGCGCCGGCTGTGGGGGGAAGTGATGGGCGTGGACGTGCCGCCGCTGCGACGGATGACGTACCGCGAGGCGATGGAGAAGTACGGGATCGACCGGCCCGACCTGCGGTACGGGCTGGAGATCGTGGACTTCTCGGCGCTGGCGGCGAAGACCGAACTGGGCTTCTTCCGCAGCACGCTGGAGAAGGGGGCGGACCGGCCGCCGTATTCGGCGAAGCGCGGCGTGGTGAAGGCGATGCGCGTGCCGGGCGGGGCGGAGAAACTGACGCGCAAGATCACGGACGGGTACACGGAGTTCGTCAAGGGGTTCGGCGCGGGCGGCGTCGCGGTCGTGAAGATGAACGCGCAGGGGGCGCTGGAGACGGGGATCGCGAAGTTCCTCGAGCCGATCAAGGCGGAGGTGGTCGCGGCGCTGGGGCTGCAGCCCGGCGACACGGCGCTGTTCATCGCGGACCTGTACGCCCCGGCGACCAAGGCGATGGGGGAACTGCGGCAGAAGGTGGCCCGCGACATGGGGCTGGTGCCGGAGTGGGGGAAGCAGTGGGAGTTCCTGTGGGTGGTGGACTTCCCGATGTTCGAGCGCGACAAGGAGACGGGGCGGTGGGTCGCCATGCACCACCCGTTCACCGCGCCGCGGGAGGACCAGCAGGCGGCGTTCGTCGCGGCGGACGAGAACGACGAGGAGACGATCGGGTCGGTCGTGAGCGCGGGGTACGACATCGTGCTCAACGGGAGCGAGATCGCGGGGGGCTCGATCCGTATCCACGACCCGGCGGTGCAGGCGAAGGTGTTCAAGTTGCTGGGGATGACGCCGGAGCAGGCGCAGGAGAAGTTCAGTTTCCTGCTGGAGGCGCTGAAGTTCGGCGCCCCGCCGCACGGGGGCGTGGCGTTCGGCCTGGACCGGCTCATCATGCACCTGGCGGGGACGGAGAACATCCGCGACGTGATCGCGTTCCCGAAGACGCAGATCGGCGCGGACCTGATGACGCGGGCGCCCAGCGCGGTGACGGAGGAGCAGCTCAAGGAACTGCACGTCAAGAGCACGTGGCAGGGGTGACTTCTGCCGGGTGACCGCAGATCGACGCAGATAAACGCAGATCAAGGCAGAGAGGCCACAGATCAACACAGATAACCACGGATCAGAAGAGAGTGTGGAGGATGCACCACTCCGATCTGTGTTTGCCTGCGTTGATCTGTGGCTCTATCTGGCGGAAGGAACGTCCGCGGGGGCCGTTTCCGGCGCGGCGGGCGGCTGGGCGGGGGTGATGCGGACGATCACCGGGGTGCCGACCGGGGGCATCGCGGCGACGTTGGCGATCCACTCGGGGGCGGTGATCTCGGAGTCGGGGCTGATGGTGCGGCGCCAGGCGATCGTCTCGGAGCCGAAGGTCATCAGGCCGACGAGGGAGCCGTCGTCGCCGTCGGCGAGGTAGAAGTCCTGTTCGCCGCGGCCGACGTCGCGGCGAACGATGCGCGAGCCGGCGAAGACCCAGCCGTTGCCCCGGCCCGGTGCGGCCTGCCAGTCGGCACCGAAGGTCTGCTTCGGGTCGTCGGCGTTGACCACCCATGTTCGTGGGTCGATCTCACGCTCGTCGGCGGAGCCGCGGCCGAGGATGAAGCGGACGTCCAGCGGCGGGCCGGTGGGGTCCACGGGCTGGACCTTGTCGTCCTTCCAGACGTAGGTGCCCGGTTTGCCGGGCTCGAGGCCGAGGAGGAGCAGGGCGGCGTGGACGTTGGAGGGGCGGGCCTGCGTGACCAGGAGGGATTCGTACTCCTTCGTGTTGGGGGTGCAGACCGCCAGTTCGAGGAACGTCATCGGCGTCTGCGGGTCGTGGACGTCCCAGGCGACGGCGGCGTCGAACTCCACGATCTTCGCATCCGGGTCGATGCGGATGTGGGGGAAGACCTCGCGGAGGCCGCGGGGCGGGGCGGCGGCCGGGGCATCGGCGGAGGCCCGCGGCCCGGTGCCCTGCGCGGCGGGGGGAGGCGGGATGTCCTCGACGGACTCAACTCTGGGTGTGCGGGCGGGCGGGGCGCTGCCGGGGACCGGCTGGGTCTGCGGGCCGCGTTCGGGGGGCACGGCGGGGGAGGGTGAGGTCAGCGGCCCGGGGCCGGTGGGCGGCGGCGGGGGCTCCTGGACGCGCTGCGAGGTGCAGGCGGGGAGGAGCAGGAGGGTGAGCAGCGCGGGGATTGGCCAGGGGCGGGATGAGGAGCCACGGGGGCGGCGGGTGCGACGCGTGAACATCGTGCTTACCCCTTGTGAGCGGTCAGCCTCCGCACCGTCCGGATGAAGAGGTTGCCGCGCTGTTCATAGTTGTCGAACTGGTCCCACGAAGCGCAGCCGGGGCTGAGAAGAAGCACATCCCCGGGGGTGAGGCGTGGGAGGGCGGCGGCGACGGCGTCTTCGACGGTTGCGGTGTAGACGGCGTGGCGGGCGCCGGCGGCTCGTGCGTCGGCGGCGAGGGTTTCCCCGGTCTGGCCGACGGTGTAGAGGCCGCCGAGGGGGCCACCCGGCCCGTTTGCGGCGGCACGGGCGATGGGGGAGAGGTCGATGCCCTTGTCGTAGCCGCCGGCGATGAGGTGGATGCGGCCGCCGGCGCCGCCGGAGAAGCCCGGCATGGAGGCGACGGCGCTCAGGGCGGTGAGCGTGGCCTCGGG
>CALAFV010000113.1 GCA_937891445.1 uncultured Phycisphaerales bacterium
CCGCCGCCGCCGCCTCGCGCAGCGCGCCGCCCGCCGCCGGCCTTGCGCGCGGTGCGCTTGGCGACCTTCTTGCTGGTCTTCTTCGCCGCCTTCTTGGCGCTCTTCTTCTTGCTCTTCTTGGCCATCGTGGTGTGCTCCGTGTGAGCGGTATTCGCCCGCCCCGCCCCGTGCGCTTGGGGCGTAGTGTACCACGATGGTTGGGTAATGGAAGGGTCAGGCCGGGGGCACGCCGGGGCGGTCTGGCCCGCCCTGGCAGCGCTCGCGCCACAGGTCCCGCACAAGGCTCCAGAACCGCCCCGAGAATCCCGCCGCGTCGCAGAGGGGCGAGGCCAGCAGGCGGTCCCGCAGCCCGCTCCGCAGGGCCGTCAGGCGCTCGCGGTCGCGGGCCAAGTCCGCGGCCAGCCGGATGTACTCATCCTCGCTGTGCGCGACCAGTTCGCTCAGCCCCACCGCCCCCAGCAGGCTCGCCCCCACCCGCCCCGCGTGGATCCCCGGCTCGCACGCCAGCGTCACCACCGGCACGCCCATGTACAGCGCTTCGCACGTCGTCGTCGTGCCGGCGTAGGGGAAGTGGTCTAGGCCGATATCGATCTTCGAGTACAGCGCCAGGTGCTCGAGCAGCGTCGGCACGGAGGCGACCAGTTCCAGCCGGTCGGGGCCAATTCCGGCCCGCTCGAACCTCGCGGCGACGTCCTGCCGGACTTCCTCTTCGCTCAGCCCCACGCTCTTGAGGAGCAGGCGCGAGCCTGGGACCTCGTCCAGCAGCCGCCGCCAGACACCCACGAGGCGGTCGTTCAACTTCGACAGCGCGTTGAAGGAGCCGAACGTCACCGGCCCGCCGCCGGCGCTGGGGGGCGGCGACGGATCGGGCACGCGGCCATCCGGCGGCGCCTGCACCGGGCGGTAGCAGAGGAAGCACGGATCCAGCCGCGCGAGCCGCTCGACCGCCGCGGCGTCCGCCTCCGGGGCCGGATCGGTCAGGCTGTCCACGATCCGCACGTCCACCGCGGCGACGCCGGTGGTCGCCGGGTAGCCGCAGTAGGTCATCTGTAGCGGCGCCGGGCGCAGGTGGAGAATGGGCAGGCGCGTGTTGGCCGTGTGGCCGGCGAGGTCGATCAGCACGTCGATGCCGTCGGCGCGGATCTGCCCGACGAGTTCGGCCTCGCGCATCCACGCCGCGTGCCGCCAGCGGTCCGCAAGGGCCTTGAATCGCTCGGTTGTCGCGTCGGTGTTGGTCGCGGTGTGATAGAGCGTGATGTGCACGCCGCCGGGCGCGCGGTCGCGGTGCTCCAGCAGCGGCTCGACGAAGAACGCGACCGAGTGCGTGAAGAAGTCCCCGCCGATCATTCCCACGCGCAGCGGCCGCTCGGCGTCGGCCGGCCCGGGCGCGGGCGGCGGCGGGACGTTGGGGCGCAGTCGCTGAAGGATCGTCCCGTACGCCCGGTGCGCGCGCAGCAACTCCTGCGGCGAGACGCCGGGCATGAAGTTGAGCGTGTACGCGAGCAGCGACGCCGCGGCGGGGCTCCCGGGCTCCGCCGCCACCAGCCGCTGCGCCGTCTCCACGGATTCCTCGGGGCGGCCGGAGTTCAGCAGCGCGACGCACAGGTTCCGCAGCAGCATGAGGTGGCCGGGGAACCGCTCCAGCGCCCGGCGCGCCCACGCGATGGCCGCCGCGTACCGCCGCCGGCCCAGCAGGGCGCTGGTGAGGTTCAGCCACGCGCCGTCGAGCGACGGCGCGGCCTCCACAGCGCGCTCCAGCACGCCGATCGCTTCTTCGGTTTGCCCGGTCTCTGTGAGCAGCCGCCCGAGGTTGGTCAGCAGCATCCCGTCCTGCGGCGCGGCTCGGAGGCCAAGGTCGAGGTAGTACCGGGCTTTGTCGTACTCGCCGCGCCGTCCCAAGACGTACGCGAGCATGCTGATGAGGTTGCGGTCGGATGTGCCCCCGGGCGCCTGCGCGAGTTTCAGCAGCGCCGCCCGCGCCTGGTCGAGTTGGCCGCTCTCGATCATCCGCTGCGCGGCCTGGAGTTTGGCGGGGGTGATGCTCACCGCATGCCCCCGGCGGCGCCTGCGAGCGCGCTGCTCACGAACCGGCGCGCCTCGGCGTCCGCCTCTTCGGCGTCGCGCAGGTCGCGCAGGGGCGAGACGCCAACCTGGTCCATCGCCGCGGTGGTCAGTTCGGGGATGCGCCCGAAGGGAATCGTCCCGGCGATGAAGGCCTCGACCGCCGCCTCGTTGGCCGCGTTCATCACCGCCCCCGCCGTTCCCCCCTGCTCGATGACGCGCCACGCCAGGCCCAGCGCCGGGAAGCGCTCAAAGTCCGGCTCGGCGAACTCCAGCGTGCCGAGTTTCGCCCAGTCGAACTTCCGCGACACGCCCGCCGGCCGCGCCGGGTACGTCAGCGCGTACTGGATCGGCGTCCGCATGTCGGGCGGGGCGAGTTGCGCGATCGCCGAGCCGTCGGGGTACTCGACGATCGAGTGCACGATCGACTGCGGGTGCACCAGCACGCCGATCTGCTTCCCCGGCAGCCCGAAGAGCCAGTGAGCCTCGATCACCTCCAGCGCCTTGTTGGTCAGCGAAGCGCTGTCGATCGTGACCTTCGGTCCCATGTTCCACGTCGGATGCCGCATCGCCTCGGCGGCGGTGGCGTGGTACACCTCGTCGCGCGACCTGGTGCGGAACGGTCCGCCCGAGGCGGTGAGGATCACCCGCGACACACGGGCCGACACGGCGCACGGCGGACAGAGCCGCTGGTCTTCCACCCCTCCCTGCCCCCCCACCCCGTCGCCGGTCGGCTCGGTCGTGCCCTGGAGGCACATCCACACGGCGCAGTGTTCGCTGTCCACCGGCAGCAGCCGCGACCCCGAGCGAGCCGCCGCGGGCACGACCAGCCCGCCCGCGGCGACAAGCGTCTCCTTGTTCGCCAGCGCGACGTCGCGCCCAAGTTGCACCGCGGCGAGCGTCGCCGGCAGGCCCGCGAACCCGACCATCGCCGCCAGAACCAGATCGCATTCGACCTCGCGCACGAGCCGCTCGGCCGCATCGGGTCCGCGCCGCAGGCGCACGCCC
>CALAFV010000114.1 GCA_937891445.1 uncultured Phycisphaerales bacterium
ACCCGGACCGCTCGCACTTGGGAGCAACGTCGCTTGACTCGGTCGGTCGACCGAACTAGCATGCCATACATTCGGTCGGTCGACCGAATTGTGTCAATGCGCATCGGCCGAACGTCCCGGGTCAACGCCAGTCTGAGAGGTCCGTCATGGGTGGGATCTTTGCGATTCTCTACGGCGCCGTGGCCTACGTGGTGTTTCTCGGCGCCTTCCTCTACGCGATCGGCTTCGTTGGAAACCTCGTCGTGCCGAAGACGATCGACAGCGGCGAACCCGGCGCGCTTGTGCCGTCGCTGCTGATCAACGGTCTGCTGCTGTCGGCGTTCGTCGTGCAGCACACGGTGATGGCGCGGCCGGCGTTCAAGCGGTGGATCACGCGCTACGTCCCCCGGTCGATCGAGCGCAGCACCTTCGTGCTGGCGGCCAGCAGCATCCTGCTGGTGACGTTCTGGCAGTGGCGGCCGCTGCCGCAGATCGTCTGGAGCGTGGAGCACCCCGCGGCGGTGTGGGGGCTCAGCGCCCTGAGCCTGCTGGGGTGGGGGATCGTGCTGGTCTCCTCGTTCATGGTCAGCCACTTCGACCTCTTCGGTCTGCGGCAGGTGTGGCTCAACTTCGTGGGCCGGCCGTACACGCCCGTCGGGTTCCGGCTCGTGGGGCTGTACCGGCTCGTGCGCCACCCGCTGATGCTCGGGTTCCTCATCGCCTTCTGGGCGACGTGGCGGATGAGCGTCGGGCACCTGTTCTTCGCCGTGATGACGACGCTGTACATCTTCATGGGCACGTGGCTGGAGGAGCGCGACCTGGTGGCCGAGCACGGCGATGCGTACCGGTCGTACCGGCGGTCGGTGCGCGGGCTGGTGCCGCTGCCGAAGCGTCGGCCACGCGGGGGGGCGCGGCCGGCGTGCCCGGTGCACGACCAGCGCGTGACGGACGCGGCGTGCTTCCGCCTCTAGCGGAGGCTCGTCAGCATCAGGATCAGGCCGATGAAGGCCAGGAAGCCGCCGCCGATGGCCGCGGCGAGTTGGGCGGTGCGTTCGGCGCGATCCGAGGAGAACATCGCCAGCGTCGGCCAGAAGACCAGGCCCAACACCAGCAGCACAATCCCGATCAGCAACAGCGCGAAACCCAGGGCCATGGTCCCCCCTTCCGGCCGTTCCCCGGGATGCTACGGGCAGCGCGGCGCGGGGCCATGAGCGCAGAACCACCGGCCGCGGGCGTGCGGCGGGCCCGCAGCGGGTAGACTCGCCCGGGCATGCTCTCGGTTCGCGGCATCGTGGAGACCGCGCTGTACGTCGCCGACCCGGCGGAGTCGGCGGCGTTCTACCGCCACGTCTTCGGGTTCCCGACGCTGGTGTCGGGCGAGCGGCTGGTGGCCCTGGCCGTGGCGGATCGGCAGGTGCTGCTGCTGTTCAGACGCGGGGCGTCGGCGGCGGACATGCCCGGCTCGGGGGGCGTGGTGCCGGGGCACGATGGGGCCGGGCGGCTGCACCTGGCTTTCGCGATCGAACGCGACGAGATCGAACCGTGGCGGGCGCGGCTTGCGAAACTGGGGATTCCACTGGAGAGCGAGGTCTCGTGGGAGCGGGGCGGGCGCAGCCTGTACTTCCGCGACCCGGATGGGCATCTGGTGGAGTTGGCCTCGCCGGGGATCTGGGAGGTGTATTGAGCGGTGCTGTGGTCATGCGCGGCCGATGAAGCGAGGATCATGGACGCGGGGGCGGCAGCGACGGCGCGGTGTACCATCCGGCGGGGCGGAGCGGGGGAAGCGAGGGAGGAGGGGGCGCTGGTTCCAAGGGGGGCGATCATGGCGAAACTCGAGGATGTGCGTCGGCTGCTGGCCGCGGGCGTCGCGGCGTGGGCGGTTGGTTTGATCGTGGCGTGTGATTCGCTCGACCGCGACGATGGCGACGACCGCTCGCAGGACGTCATCTCCGGCGGCGTCGATGCGCGGCCCGCGGCGGTCCCCGCCGCGGCGCGGGTGGTCAAGAGCGGCGGGGGCGACCTGTCGTATACGCCCAACACGTCCGGTGTGGCGTACATCACGGACCAGACCGCGGGGCGGGTGATCCTCTCGCACGCGCTGGCGAGCGGGCAGCGGCTGGTCGTCGAGCCCGACCGCGACCGCGTCATGCTCGACGGGCGGGCGATCTACCAGCAGAACCTGGAGCGCAACAACCGCCACGCCGTGTGGTGGTTGCCGGACGATTCCGCCGCGAGCGACCAGGCGGCGCTGCCGGCGGAACTGGCGGCGGCGCAACTCGCGGCCGTGGGGACGGGGGACCTGTCGTACACGCCTCCCGAGGATGGACGCATTTTCGTGTGGGACCCGCGCAGCCGGCAGGTCATCCACCGCGCGGATGTGCGGCGGAGCGACCGCGTGCTCGTCTCGCCGCGAGCGGGGATGATCTCCGTCGGCACCAATGCCCGGCGGCAGGTGCAACTGGACCCCGACCGGCCGTACGAGATTTACTTCGAGCGTCGGTAAGCGCAGCGCCCGGGCTCAGCGGCGCCGCCGCGTCGCGGCCAGGGCCCCCAGTGCCAGCACGCCCGCCGCGGCCGGACCC